>NZ_JBHTBJ010000030.1:0-92154 GCF_042664765.1 Paractinoplanes rhizophilus
CACCGCAGCCCCCGTCCCTGAATCACCTCAAACAGGACGAAGTCTCACCCGATCCGCAGCCCCTGAACGCCAGGACCTGGGCACGTTCATCCGTACGTGGCTGGGCACATTCACGCGTACCCCGACAAGTGGCGCCAAGCCCGCGCCGATACCAGCCTGGATTGGGTGACCCCGCACAGCTTCCGCAAGACCGTCGCCAGCCTCATCGATAGGGAGGCCAGCGCCAAGAACGCGGCGGCACAACTCGGACACGAGAGCGAAGAGATCACCAAGAGGCACTACATCGTCAAGCCCGCCATCGCCCCGGACAGCTCTCAGATCCTTCAAAAGCTCGGCCCTAGTTCTGAAGCTTCCGGCAACGATTCTTAGATCAAACTGGACAGAACCGAACTCGACTGACAAACCCATCTGAGGCTGACAACCCATCTGCGGACAGCGTCGCTCGCTGTCCGCCACGCAGGCTCAATCAGACCAACGCGTGCAGACGCGCTATCGTGCGTGACTTCGCAGCGATGGCTTCAGTGCGACTGCGCGCCTTGCCAGCGGCTTCCAGGTTGCGGCGGACATCGGCTGGCACGAGGTTTTCAAGTTGTCTCTGCGCACGTGCGCGACGCTCGCGCTCAGCACGCAGCGAGGACTGACTCTGCTTGCTCACGTGTCTCACCCCGTCTCAGCTCGCCGAGCACTGTAAGCACAAGACTACGGGTAGTAGCTACTACCGTTACTGCAACGTACCACGGTGTGTCATATGCCAACTAGGGTTAAGTTCACTGCTGAAGTAGTGTTTACGTTTCAACCAGACGAAGCCGTCACCTCGCGAGATCAGCGCGACGTCGATGGCCCCTCCAACGGTAGCTACGCTCTGGACGTCCATCCGCTGCTTGAGGGATGTCAGGTTAACCAGACTCTCCGCCAGCACTGCAAGCTCGTCTTTGGGAAGGAAAGAAATACTTTCCAAGAAGGGTGCAACGAAGGTGCTGTCTTCGTGGTCCTGCATATGATGCATAAACTCATGTAAACGATCAGATGTGATCTTGGACATCGCTTCTTCAACCTCGGTTTTTTCGGCCGCCGTGAGGTTACCGAAGCGACTTAGTGTACTGGCTATTTCGGTGCGAGAGTCGGTCATCCATCCGCGCCAGTACTCGACGATCTTCTTCCGAACCGCAGAATTGACGCCGGAGATGTACGCTCGCGCCTCCTCGTCCTCCGCAAAGGTTTCGAGGTGCCCAGCGTAATTCTGTTCAATCGCCACATCCTCGTGTCCGTACGAAAGGACACTGTTTCGCAACATTCCGCGCACTCGAACACTATGCATCTTCGGGAAGTAGTCCCGCTCGCCGAAGCCAGCTATCACTACTCCACTCGCTGCTGGATCTGGAACGACCTTAGTAATGTAGCTAATAGCAATGTTAGAGAGCCGGTTTCGGATGCTCTTTTTAAGCCGCCACTCTCCGAACAGCTCTCCGACCAGCATGTCAATGGCCTGACCGAAGGTCTCCCGTATTTGCTTAGGCCCGACCGCGTCGGTCCAGGGGCCGTCGTGAATGGGTTCGTACCGGGCTTCGGCGCGGTCGATAGCTTCGGTGACCAACGAAGAGACTCGCGTCATGACTAGGCGCCCAGTGTTGGTAACGCATGACTCTTGACGCTCGAAAACGTACTCAAAAATATCCGTCAGCGCGTTATACGCCTTGTCGATAACTAGACGAACTTCGCTGGCGGGCCCGACCATATCACGGTTGTCTTTAATATACTCGCTGAAGGAATCAACGTAGTCTTCGAGGTAGGGCAGAGATAAGTCGCGATTCGCGTCCCGAAACGACTTAAGAACAGTTTCCCACGGCATGCCGTTGATCTCGGCGTTTGCATAAATCATAAACCCGACCGGACGGCCTTTGATAAGCTCAAAAAGCTTGTTTACCGTCTCAAAGGTCTTGCTACCCTGCCGGCCGGAGGAGATCGTTACCGCGCTATCGGCCGCCATAGCAACGGCTGACTTGTTCATCACAACAGCTTCGGCAGTCATAGATTCCTGAGCTTCCCGGCAGAGGGCGTCCAATGTGGCTAGCTGGATTGTATCCGTCCTCGGCGGTGCTCGATACCTGGCATTGCCGGAAGGCGCAGAGCGGAGGCCGCCGGCCCTTGACTGAGTGGACCAGTTCCACCACGGGACCAAGTTGCTGTAAGAATTCCGACAGACGCGAGGTGCAAATACGATGCAGTCCGGTCGCCGCCTTCCGAGCTAGGCAGGGTGTCCCGCTAACGGCTCCTGCCTGCCGTGGCCTGCCTCAGCCTTCAGGTATCCCCTTGAGTGCATCCCGAGCAAGATCAGGGTTCTGTCGTACAGCAGCCCGGAGTTGGATATCACGGAATTCTTCTCGCGTGCGATCGAGCGCGCTTTGCCACCCGGTCTTCGGTTGCACAAGCTGTTCATCGATCAGAAATTCGAGAACATCTTCGAGCGCAGGCCGAAAACGGCGCCCACCAACAGGAAAATGCAACTCGCCCATACTTTTCTTCTTTCGCTTAGCGCAGAGCACTTCCATAATGGGAGTAAGGCCCGTATTCTCGCCAAGCACCTGAAGGTGCGCCTCGGTGTATCCGGCCTTGTGCCGTTCGTAGTCGTAGTGAAAGAAAGGATCCTTTGCGTCAGCAGATCCTGAAACCCCAAAGTAAGAAGTCTTCACCGTCATATAATGATCGCTTGTTTCCTCGAGAAACAGTAGATACTGAATATCGAGAAAGCATCGCATCTTCTTGTCCGCGGAAAGAAGTGCGATGGGCTTGGTGCTGAGGTCTCTCAACTGGAGATTCGCACCAACGGCCATCATGCGCTCCTCACCGACGAATCCTGCTGTCACTCGCGCGTTGTCAGCGACCGTCTGGTTCAGCAGCGTCTGGATCTTGCCCGCAAATTCACGGGCCTGCGACCGGAGATCAGCCCTGGTCACCGATCATCATCCAAAGCTTGCGCGCCTCTGTCGAGGTGAAATTCTTCTCTTGAGCTTGCTCTCTTAGCTCTGACCGAGAGAGCCCGACGCGCTTAAGTCCCTCGGTAACGGCTTCCTGCCACTCCGCAGCGGACATCTCGATGACGTCAGGCTCCTCAGTGCTGTTAACGGGGTCACTCGGTGCCGTTGCCATCGCGGCGCCTCCTCCAGGTAGGTAACCGTCATCGTACGGTCCAGGTCTGACAATTTTGCCTTCGTCGATCCCTAACCCGCCCAACGTACGATGGTCAGTCAGCCGAACGAGCGTGTCGATGCCGTACCCCGCGCAAGCAGCTAAGTATGGCAACTGAGCCAACCCGCCGAGCATGAGCGACACCCACGCAAGCGGCTGACCTGCACCTATGCCGTTGACCGATCGAGTCGCCGGATTTCCTAAGCTCGGACTTCGGTCAAATCCACCCCGAAGCGTTCACGCAGCGTCTGAGTGCGGTGCCTGAGGGCTGAGTGGCGGGAAGAGGAGCCTGCGCCATGAGTTGCGGAGGGACCAAGGCGTCGACCCAGGTCGTTCACGCCATAGCGAGCACTCTGTGGCGAACGTGGTCGTGTCCACCCGTTTGTGGGGGGTTTTCGGGGGACGATGCAAAATGCCATCGACAAAGACGTATGCCCTGACCAGCCAGAAGCTGGTCAGGGCATACCACTGGTCGGGGTGGCCGGATTTGAACCGACGGCCTCTTCGTCCCGAACGAAGCGCGCTACCAAGCTGCGCCACACCCCGAGCTGCCAGCAAATACTATCCGACGCTCCACCGGACGCGAAATCGGTATCCCCCCACCCCCATAACCGCAGGTCAGCGCGGTATCAGCGTCAACACGGAGGCCTCCGGCCGGCACGCGAACCGGATCGGCGCCGTCGGGTGCGTCCCCAGCCCGGCCGACACGTGCAGCCACGCGTCCGACCCCGGCCACCGATGCACCCCGCGGGCCATCGACAGCGGCAGGTCGCAGTTGGTCGTCAAGGCCCCATACAACGGCACCCGAACCTGTCCCCCATGCGTGTGCCCGGCCAGCAGCAGCGCGAACCCGTCCGCGGCCATGGCGTCCAGCACCCGCGCCGCCGGCGTGTGGGTCACGCCGATGTGCAGGTCAGCACCGCTCGAGACGGCGCCGGACACGGACGGATAGTCGTCCCGATCGACATGCGGGTCGTCCACGCCGACGAGTTCGATGGACCGCCCGCCGGCCTTCACCACGGTCCGGGCGTTGTTGAGATCCGCCCAGCCGGCGTCGACAAAGGCGCTGCGCAGGTCTTCGAACGGCAGGTCGACCCCCTGCACGTACTCGCGCTCCCCGGGCAGGAGATACCGCAGCGGATTCCCCCACACCGGCCCGCGATAGTCGTTCGACCCGAACACGAACGCACCCGGCACCGACAGGAACGGATCCAGCGCCCGCAACACTCCCGGCACCGCGCCCGGATCGGACATGTTGTCGCCGGTCACCACGACCAGGTCGGGGTCGGTGCCGATCAGCGAGGCCACCCAGTCCTGCTTGCGCCGCTGGTCGGGCATCATGTGCAGGTCCGAGAGGTGCAGAATCCGCAGCGGCTCGGCATCCGGCTCGAGGACCGGCACGTCGAAGCGCCGCAGCGTGAAAAGGTTCCGCTCGATCAGCGACGAGTAGGCGAAGGTGGCCGCTCCGGCCGCCGCCACACCGGCGGCCAGGGCGATAAGGGGACGCTTGCGCATGAGGGCAAGAGTAGTTTCTCCCTCCATGGGGACGCTGAAAGACCGCCTGAACGACGACCTGCACACCGCCATGAAGGCCCGAGACGAGCTGACGACGGCGACGCTGCGCATGGCCCTGGCCGCCGTCCGCAACGCCGAGGTGGCCGGCACCGAGGCACGCGCTCTCACCGACGACGAGGTCCTGGCCGTCCTCGCCAAGGAGTCCAAGAAGCGCCGCGAGGCAGCCACCGCTTTCGCCGACGCCAACCGTCCCGAGCAGGCCGCCAAGGAGCGCTCCGAGGGCGAGGTGATCGAGCGCTACCTGCCCAAACAGCTCACCGACGACGAGATCGCCGCGCTCGTCCGGGACGCGCTGGCGGCCGGCGGCTTCGCCGGCAAGGCCCAGATGGGTCCCGCTATGAAGGCAGCTCAGGCCGCCGTAGCCGGCCGCGCCGAGGGTGGCCGCGTAGCGGCCGAGGTGCGCCGCCAGCTGGGCGTTTAGCTCACGCCGACTGCATTTTTCAAACCCCTCATATCGTACGGGCGGCCCCGTCCCACAACCGCAACAGCGGGGCCCCCGGCTGCTCGGGTGACAGCCCGCCCCGATGCGTGCCTCAAGTCCCCGAACAAGTGACCGATCTACTCCAGGCCTACCCCCTGGAGACGCCCATGCTTTGCACCAACTGTGGCTCGGCCCTGTCCGCCCAGGCCGCCTACTGCGGCACCTGCGGCCAACCCACCGCCACACCCGCCTGGCATTCGGCCCCCACCCGGCAGATTCCCACCGTCCACGCCGAGCCCCAGGCGACCCCCATTTCCCCGCCCCGCCTGGCGTGGCCCCCCGCCGTCTCCACGACCCCCACCTTCGGCGACCACACCCCTCCCACATTCACGAACTTCTCGCAGCCCACCTACCTCCTGTCCGCACCGAGCGGCGACTCGCATTCCCTCCCCGCCTACGAGCGATACGACGTGCCGCCGCCGGCAACGCCGGCCTACCCCCAGCCCACGTTCCCCCCACAGCCACCGCTCCCGGCCAGCGAAGCCCTCCCGCACCCGATCTCCCCGGCCTGGCAGCTCTACAGCCCACTGGTCTCCCCAGCGCCCCAGGCTCAGCCACACCCACAGCCGTTCTCACCGACCCAGCAGGCGCAGCCACACCCACAGCCGTTCGAGCCGACCCAGCAGCCCCCGACGCAGCTGCCCCCGCAGCCCCACAGCCAGCCCCGGCCCGTCCCCGCCAACGAAGAGATCCGCCCACGGACCGGCAACCGCTTCGACATGGCCGCCATCCTCCTGGCGCTGATCGCGATCCTGGTCGCGCCCATGGGCATAGTCCTGCCCCCGGCGTTCGGCATCCTGGCCATCATCTGCGGCGTAGCAGCCCTCCGCCGAGCCGAACCCCACGGCACGCTGGCCCTGACCATCGCCGCCGGCGCCACCGCCCTCGGCATGCTCGCCGCAATCGTCATCACACTGCTCTGACGGCGGCTACAGCGTCTCGGGCGGCGGTTCGGCGAAGCCTTTGCTGTAGGCCAGCAGCAGGGACCGGTTCTCCCGCACCAGGCCGCCCATATCGGCAGCCAGCAGGTCGAACTGCTCGGGGGAGTCGAGCAATGCTGTGACGAATCCCGGATTTTCCCGAGCCAGCAAAGACCGGGCCTCGCGTCCGCTGCGGTGAGCGCCGGCCAACCTCGGGTCGAATTCGTGAAGCTCGACCAACTCTTGATGGTCTACATACAGCTGATCGAGGTACGGACCTTCGTGATAGGCCGTAATGATGCTCTTCAGGTCGATCGCGTCACGCCGGTTGTCGTGATGACGATCCTGCCACGCGAGGATTTTCAGCACTGACTGGGCGGGCAGCGAGGCCACCGGGACCACCAGGTTCCCCGGAAACGTCACGTGGACTGCGGCGGCCATCGCCTCCCGGAATCCGAAGACGTTCACAGCCACCGCTACATCGATATCGGCCGTGGCGCGCTCCGGCACGGATCCAACGACATGCCGGATCAGGATGTCTCGGGCCGTGGCGCCGACAACCATGATCTCGACGCCGCATTCGCTCGCCCGGCGACTCAGTTCGGCCAGTACCAATGCGACTGGCTCCAGGTCAGCCGCGGTCGAGGCGTTGAAGGAGCGCATCGTTCTCCCGAAGGTCGGCAGCCGCCTCGGTCAACCGCGGGTCGGCCGAGGCGACCAGGTCGCCGTAGATCAACGGCGTGGGCACGGTCAAGGAGGGTTTCGCCGGGAGATGCCAGAAGAGTTGGCGGACCTCGACACCTCCGTCCCCGTGGGGATTTCGGAACCGATAGTCGATGGCCAACTGCCGCGGGACTTCAGTGGCGTACAGCACGGCCTTCTGCGGTCGCAGTCTCGGGTTGATGCGATGAGCGGCCGACTCTCCGCCCCACAACGCTCCGGCTGCCCGCACGCTGTCGTCAGCGTTCTTCCACCAGTCCGGATTCATCGCGTCGAAGGTTGCCAGGGTCAGGCGGGGCCAAAGGTCGAACGCGTACGCCTCCACCCATCGATCGAAGAGTTTCCGAGTCCGGTGCAACTGCCGTGGATTCGTGGTCACATAACCGGCGGTTTCGAGTTCGGCCAGCACCCACTGGACCGTGCCGAGTGATACGCCGCTGGCCCGGCTTATCTCGCGGTATGTGGCGGTGACCAGGTCAGGGTCGGCCAGCAGAGCGAAGATCACCTTGAGGCCGCTCGATTTGAACGCCCGCAGGGGCTTGCCCGGCGTGCCGGGCCGGATTGCGGGACCACGACGTCCGCGCACGTCGAGCAGGAGCCCGTCGCCGCGGAGGAACATGTTGCCGACCGAGTCGACGTAGTGCACATGCTGCCGGCGCAGCGCTTCTCCGGTCTGGTCCGAAATGTGGGGCGCGACCAGCAGGAGCTTTCGCCCCGGAGACGGCCGGGAGGTTTGCGCTGACGCGGGCGAGACCTTGGTACGGAGCTGGACTTCGTAGGTGCATGTGCGTCCGCCGAGGCTCAGCTGGAGCAGTCGGCCGCCGGCGTTCCGGTCGTCGCCGCCGATCTCAGCGACAACGACGCCGGCATCTGCCAACTGGGTCAGCGCAGAGTCCAGCAGTTCGTCGCTTCGTGGCCGCATCCGCGCTCCAATCCCGCCGTTCACAGCGCCGCCTTGTTCATGCTCCCTGAACATACAGGATTTCTGAACATCTGGCTGCTGGGGGCATTGAGGCGGAGCATCAGGAAGCGGCCGCGGGCGGGATGGCTGATCCTCGATACGATGCCCTTTACGGCTTCGCGTGGATACTTCGCGACAACGGGGAATGGCTGGAGTCTCGTCGCGACAATTGACGCTGCGAAGATGGGGCGCACTACTCAGCGGGGGCACGGCTGACGCCGTACCCCCGCATGGTTTTTAAAGGGCCAACTGCGGCCGCACCGGGACCGCGGCCACCGACGGGCCGACGCTGCGGCTCGGGAGTTGTTGCGGGACCGAGTACGGACCGAGCATCGACTCGACGGCGGGGGCGATCGCGGGGCGGGCGTCCAACTGGATCAGGCGAGCGGCTCGGGCCAGGGAGCCGGTTTCGCCGTCGCGGAAGCCCTCTCGGTAGCCCTTCTCGTAACGTTCGCCTCGGCCCAGCGCGCGGCCGAGGGCGAAGCAGGAGGAGCCGGCAAGTGCGAGGAGGAAGAACAATGCGAAGGGTGTCACGGAATGTTCCTTCCGAGTAATTAGCACCAATTAGGCGAAAAGTACCCCAAAAGGATCTCCCATGTTGTAGCGCGGTGATCAAGTACGCGGATGGGTGAAGATCTGTTCGCCGGCCAGGCGAGCAGGCAGGTCCGAAGGGTCCGTGGGGCGGCACAGGTGGTAGCCCTGGCCGTAGGCACAGCCCAGGCGGCGCAGCGCGGCGAGCTGGTTGGCGTTCTCGATGCCCTCGGCGACGGTGCGCAGGCCGAGGATCTGGGCGAGCTCGACGATGGTGCGTACCAGAGCCAGATCCTCGCCGGTGAGCTCGGCGCGGGCGATGAAGGCGCGGTCGATCTTGAGCTCGTCGACCGGGAGCTCACGCAGGTACGCGAGCGACGAATAGCCGGTGCCGAAGTCGTCGATCGACAGCTGGACGCCGAGGCCGCGCAGCGCGTGCAGGGCGGCCTTGCCCAGGTCGGGCTCGCTCATCAGCACCGACTCGGTGAGCTCGAGCGTGACGGCGCTGGACGGCAGGCCGGCGATCGCCAGCGCGCGCATCACCGCGTCGGCGAAGCGGGGATGCACCAGCTGATGACCGGAGACGTTGACGTTGAGCCCCAGATCGGGGAAGTCTCGCCGCCAGAGCGCCACCTGCTTCGCGCTGGTCTCGAGCGCCCACTGGCCGATGTCGACGATCAGGCCGAACTCCTCGGCGATCGGGATGAAGTCGACCGGCGAGACGAAGCCGCGGGTCGGGCTGTGCCAGCGGATCAGGGCCTCGACCCCGGTCGGCGCGAGGTCGGACAGGCGGATCAGCGGCTGGTACTGCAACCGGAACTCGCCCTCGCGCAGCGCGCGCTGGAGGTCGCCGCGCAGGCTCAGGTGGTCGAGGGCCTCGCTCTGCATGTACGGCTCGTAGACCAGCACCCGGCCGGCCCCGTCCCGCTTCGCGCGGTACATGGCCAGGTCGGCGTTGTGCAGCAGGGCCTCGGAGCGTTCGGCGGAGTCGCGCGAGGTGGCGATGCCGATGCTGGCGCCGATGAAGATCTCGCGGCCGGCGACCCGGAACGGCTCCTTGATCGCGGCGATGATCCGTTCGCCGACGACCACGGCCGTTCCGGTGGGAGAGTCGTGCAGGAGCGCGGCGAACTCGTCGCCACCCAGGCGGGCGGTGGTGTCGCTGGCCCGTACGCAGGCGCGCAGCCGCCGGGCGACCAGGGCGAGCAGCTGGTCGCCGGCCTCGTGGCCAAGGCTGTCGTTGACCGTCTTGAACCGGTCGAGGTCGATGAACAGCACGCTGGTCGGGTCGCCGTCGGTGTTCCGCGACGCCAGCACCCGGTTCAGGATCTTGAGAAACAGGGCCCGGTTGGGCAGGCCGGTGAGCGGGTCGTGGTGTGCCTCGCGGACCGCCTCCACGGTACGGGCGTCGGTCAGGGCGAGGCTGACCTGCTGGGCGAAGGCGGCGAGCTGGTCGCGCTGCTCGGCGTACTTTTCGGCGCCGCCGGGCAGGTGGGCGACCAGGCTGCCGGCCATCTCGCCGGTCACCCGCACCGGCGCGGCGATCACCGTCCCGCCGCCGTCCGAGCGGATCAGCACCGCGCCGCCGGACATCGCGGCCCGGGCCGCCGAGTCGTACAGCGGCCGGCCGTCGGCGCCGCCGCAGGTGGAGGCGACGCTCAGCCGCCGATCGGGTCCGCCCTCGGCGAGCAGCAGCGATACCGTCGCGCCGGCCAGCAACTCGGCCGCGCCGCCGGTCACCGCGTCGAGGATCTCGGGCAACGGCCGGCGGGCGGAGATCGCCCGCTGGATGGTCAGCAGCGATTCGACCAGCCGTTGGCGGGTCTGCGCCGTCGTCGCCTGGCGCTCCTTCTCCTCCCGCAGGTGCCGTTCGGCGGCGAGGACCCGGATGCTGCGCAGCGCCAACCCCAGCACCTGCGCCATGCCCTGGAGCATCTGCCGCTCCTCGGGGATGAACGGCTCGCCGGCCCGGCCGACGATCAGCGCGTCCGCGTTCTCGCCGCCCAGCGGGCTGGCCACCGCGTACAGCTCGCCGAGGCCGGCGACGTCGAGCAGAGATTCACCGGCGGCGACGGCCAGGAGGCCCGCTTCCGGCGGGGCGCCGCTGAATCCGTACGCCTCGGAGACCTTGCCTTCCCGCACCACCGCGCCCACCTCGGCCTCGACCATCTCGGCCGCCCGTTCGACGGCGCCGGTGATCGCCGACGCCTCGTCGGCGGCGGCGTTGACCGCGGTGAAGTACTCGGTCAGCAGGTAGGTCAGCATGCGTCAGCCCAGAGCGAGGGTGACCAGGGTGAGGTGGTGCAGCCCGCTGGCGCCGCGCACCCGGGCGATCTCTCCGCTGGTGTAGAAGCCCGCGAACGGGGCGTCGCCCAGCGCCTCGCGTATCGCGTCGATCTCGTCCTGCATGCCACCGTCGATCAAACCGGCCCGCCGTCCGCCGCAGTCGAAGGCGAGCACCCCGAGCGGCGCCAGCCCGTCGAGCCGCGCGATCGCCTCGGTGCACGACCAGGTCGCGCCGTCGATCAGCGCCTGCCGGTCGGCCTCCATGGGCCACACCAGCGCACCCTGCGGCACGTCGGCGGTGCCCCAGACCGAGCGCGCCTCGTCGTCGCCGGCGTGAATCACCCGGATGTCCTCGCCGTTGCGCCGGGACAGCCCGAGCGGCTGCAGCGCCCGCCCCCGGTCGAAGAACTCCTCGGCCGTGCCCTCGAAGTTGTTGCGGCGCAGCAGCACGTCGAGGGCCGGTTTGTCGTCGAGGCTGTAGATGTGCGCGCCCTGGCTCCGGGTGACCACCATCGGCGGCTCGGTGCGCCGCCAGCCGTGCGCCACGCCGATGCCGAGCGGGCCGTCCGAGCCGAGCGCGAGCCCCACCACGGCCTCGCTGAGAACCTCGTCGTCGCAGAACTGGTAGGTCCGCTCGAAGTGCCGGTCGTCGGCGCCGAACCCGCCGACCAGCGGCCAGGCCGCGCCGACCGCCGAGTACGCGCCGCGGACGATCTCGTGCGGCCGCCCGGTCATCCCGTCGGCCAGCAGGATCAGCACCCGGTTCGGGTCGTGCAGGCCGCGCAGCGCCTCGGCCGCGGCGGCGCCGGCCGCCCGCAGATCGTGCGGGTCGAGCTGCGCCGCCCGCGTATGCACGGTGAAGCCATCGCCGCCGAGCGCGGCTATCGCCACCCCGCCCACCGTCATCCCGGCGTTGCCGAGCTCGCCCATCGTCGTGCTGCCCACGATCGCCGCGTCCGGGCCGGCCTCCGCCCGCACGGCGGCGAGCAGCACGGGCAGGTCGTGCGCGACCGAGCTGAAGACGACGACGGCCTTGGGTTTGCGCCCGCCGATCGCCTCGGCGGCGGCCTCGGCACCGGCCTTGGCGGAGTCGGCGGCGCTGCTCTGGCCGGCGCCGAACCAGCGGTGCGTCTCCATGATCTTCTGATCGGCACGTTTTGTTGGTTGCTGAGTGGTTGCATGCGGGGTGCTGTCGGTTGTCTCGAGGCGGCCTGACAGGCTAGGTCCTTGTGACTTCCTCTGAAGACCTCGCGCGGCGGGTCCGCGACGTGAGCCGCCTGACCGGCGAGTTCGTTCTGCGCTCGGGGCGGATCGCCAACGAGTATTTCGACAAGTACCAGTTCGAGGCCGATCCGGAGCTGCTCGACCAGCTGGCCCAGCGGATGGCCGTGCTGATCCCCGAGGGCACCGAGGTGCTCGCCGGCCTCGAGATGGGCGGCATCGCCGTGGTGACGGCGCTGGCCCGGCACGCCAAGCTGCCCACCGCGTTCGTCCGCAAGCAGGCGAAACAGTACGGGACCGCGCGGCTCGCCGAGGGCGCCGAGGTGGCCGGCCGCCGGGTGCTGGTCGTGGAGGACGTGGTGACCTCGGGCGGCCAGGTGGTGATCTCCACCGGCGAGCTGCGCAGGCTGGGCGCCCACGTAGACCACGCCCTGTGCGTGATCGACCGCCAGGAGGGCGGCGCCGAGGCCCTAGCAGCCGAGGGAATCAAGCTACGAGCCCTACTAACAAGAGCAGACCTGACCTGACCCGAGAAGACCGGACCTGACACGGGCCCCTACCTGCCAGGGACCCCGACCCGACCACGTACTTTCCGTGAACTCCGAATCAGGGGACTCGCGCGATCGCCCCGCCGATGAAGCGGCTGACTCCTCATCGGCCTAAAAGGGGCGATCGCGCGAGGCGCCGGAGGCGACGCCGGCCAGCTCAGCTCAGCGACGCCGGCTAACTCAGCTCAACAGCTACCAGCTCCGCTATCTGCACGGTGTTCAGCGCCGCCCCCTTGCGCATGTTGTCGCCGGTCACGAAGAGGTCGAGCGCCCGCGGGTCGTCCATCGCCCGCCGGATGCGGCCCACCCAGGACGGGTCGGTGCCGACCGCGTCGATCGGCATCGGGAACTCGCCCGACTCCGGGTCGTCGACCAGGATCACGCCGGGCGCGTTGCGCAGCACCTGCCGGGCGCCGTCGGCGGTGACCTCGGAGCCGAACACGGCGTGCACGGCGATCGAGTGGCCGGTCACCACCGGCACCCGCACGCAGGTCGCCGAGACCTTGAGCGCCGGGATGCCGAGGATCTTGCGGGACTCGTTGCGGAGCTTGAGCTCCTCGGACGACCAGCCGAGCGGCGCCACATCTCCCGACCAGGGCACCACGTTGAGCGCGAGCGGCGCCGTGAACGGGCCCAGGTCGTCGCCGACGGCCTGGCGCACGTTGCCGGGGCGGGAGCCGAGCAGCCGGTCGCCGGCCACCTTGCTGAGCTGGTCGTGCAGGGTGTCGACGCCGATCTGGCCGGCGCCCGAGGCCGCCTGGTAGGACGCCAGGACCAGCTCGCGCAGGCCGTACTCGCGGTGCAGCGGCGCGATCGCCATGATCATGGCCATCACGGTGCAGTTGGCGTTGGCCACGATGCCGCGCGGGCGGTCGTGCATCGCGTCCTGGTTGACCTCGGGGACCACGAGCGGGACGTCCGGATCCATCCGGAAGGCCGCGGAATTGTCCACCACCGTCACGCCGCGCGCGGTCGCGACCGGCGCCCACTCGAGCGAGACGTCGTCGGGGAGGTCGAACAGCGCCACGTCGACGCCGTCGAACGCCTCGGCCGTCAGCTCGCGCACGGTCAGCCGCTCACCGCGGCAGGAGAGCTGCTTGCCGGCCGAGCGCGCGGACGCGAGCAGCCGGATCTCCCCCCAGACGTTGCGCCGGGAGGTGAGCAGCTCGAGCATGACCGTGCCGACGGAGCCGGTGGCCCCGACGACGGCGAGCGTGGGCTGCGCCATCGGTGCGCTTACCGGCCGGTGCCCGCGTACACCACCGCTTCCTCGTTGCCGCCGAGCTCGAACTGCTCGTGCACGGCGCGGACGGCGGTGTCGAGGTCACTGTCGCGGCAGACCACCGAGACCCGGATCTCGGAGGTGGAGATCATCTCGATGTTGACGCCGGCCTCGCCGATGCAGGCGAAGAACGAGGCGGCCACGCCGGGGTGCGAGCGCATGCCGGCGCCGATCAGCGACACCTTGCCCACGTGGTCGTCGAAGAGCAGGCTCTTGAACTTGATCTTTTCCTTGATCTTGTCGAGGGCGGTCATCGCGGTCGGGCCGTCCGCCTTCGGCAGGGTGAAGGAGATGTCGGTGCGGCCGGTGCCCTCGGTCGAGATGTTCTGCACGATCATGTCGATGTTGATCTCGGCCTGGGCCACCGTGTTGAAGATGTGGCCGGCCGCGCCGGGCTCGTCGGGCACTCCGACGATCGTGATCTTGGCCTCGCTCCGCTCGTGGGCGACCCCGGTGATCAGCGCTTGTTCCACAGAAGGGTCCTCCATCGATCCGGTGACCATCGTGCCGGGCTTGTTGGAATACGAAGAGCGTACGTGGATCGGCACCCTGAAGCGGCGGGCGTACTCCACGCATCGCAACATCAGCACCTTCGCCCCGCCGGCGGCGAGCTCGAGCATCTCCTCGTACGTGATCTGCTTGATGTGTTTGGCGTTGGGCACGATGCGCGGATCGGCGGTGAACACGCCGTCGACGTCGGTGTAGATCTCGCAGACGTCGGCGTGCAGGGCCGCGGCCAGGGCCACCGCCGTCGTGTCGGAGCCGCCGCGGCCGAGGGTGGTGATGTCCTTGGTGTCCTGCGAGACGCCCTGGAAGCCGGCCACGATCGCGATCGCGCCCTCGTCGAGCGCCGAGCGCAGGCGGCCGGGGGTGACGTCGATGATCCGGGCCTTGCCGTGCACCGAGGTGGTCAGCACGCCGGCCTGCGAGCCCGTGTACGACCGGGCCTCGTAACCGAGGTTGTGGATCGCCATCGCGAGCAGCGCCATCGAGATGCGCTCGCCCGCGGTCAGCAGCATGTCGAGCTCGCGGCCGGGCGGCAGCGGGCTCACCTGGTTGGCCAGGTCGAGCAGCTCGTCGGTGGTGTCACCCATCGCGGACACCACCACGACCACGTCGTCGCCGGCCTTGCGGGCGGCCACGATGCGCTCCGCCACCCGCTTGATGCGCTCGGCGGTCGCGACGGACGAGCCACCGTATTTCTGCACCACCAGTGCCACGGGGAACCATTCCTCCAACATCACACCGGCGGCGCCGGTCAGGGCAATCGCCACCACAGTAGCCGCGACGAGCCGGGAGGCCGACACGCGATCCCAGATTGCGGCCCCGGGCGGGCCGGGAGGCGAGAATGTCTCGGTGCGCCCACGCTCCCTGCTGTTGTCCGTGTCGGCCGCCGCGCTGCTGGTGCCGGCGGTCGCGGCGGGCTGCGGCGGCACCGAGACCCCGCCGGCCACCGCGTCCGCGCCGCCACCGGCGGGCGGCGACGATCCGGACGGCCGGGCCGAGTTGGCCGCGCGGGCCGCGCTGGCCCAGGACAAGGCGTACGCCGCGCTCTACACGCTCACCTCCGGCGGCGACGGCCGGAAGCACAACGTGGTGGCCACGATCGGCGCGGATGGCACATGGCGGGTCGATGTCAGCGACGCCGTTCTCGGCGGCACCACCGACGTGTCGATCGTCTCGACCGCGGCCGGGGTCTTCCAATGCACCGTGTCGTCCCCGAGCAACCCGATAACCCCGACATGTGTACGGGTGGCGGATGCCGGAAAGCGCGTGCCGAGGGAGTACTCCCCCCAGGTCGAGCGGTTGTTCCGGCAATGGCTCCCGGTCTTCACCGACCGGCAGTCGCCGCTGTCGGTGACCGAGGTCGAGCCGCTCAAGGGCGCGCAGGGCACGTGTTTCTCGATCGACTCGATCTCGGCCGCGCTCAAGGCGCCGGTCGACATCGGCATCTACTGCTACGCCCCGGACGGCGTGCTGACCGCGGCCCGAGTCGACTTCGGCGTGCTCAAGCTGGTCAGCCAGGTCACCGGCCCGCGCACCGTGGCGCTGCCCGGCCCCGAGGTGCCCGGCCAGGCGCTGAGCACCGACGCACCGCCGGCCGTCGAGCAGCCGTCCGGCAGCGCCTCACCCGCCTGACCCCGGCATCCCACGATCCGGGCGTAGAGTTAGCCACGTCCGAGTTGATCACGTAGGGTGATTCCGACATGTGGCAGACGCTCCTTCTTCGCTGCCGCGACGAGGCCCCATTCCAGGCCGGCACCTCGTCGCGGAGTTTCTGCGTTCTCTGAGATCGCGGCGCCGCCTGAACGCCTCGTTTCGTTTGGAGCAGCCCACATGTCCACCGTCGACAACCCTTTTGCCACGCAGCGCCCGAGCTCGATGCCGTTCGAGCGGTACGCGCCGTACCAGCAGCAATTCAAGATTGATCTGCCCGACCGCAAGTGGCCCACGCGGCACGTCGAGGCCGCGCCCCGCTGGTGCGCCGTCGACCTGCGCGACGGCAACCAGGCCCTGATCGACCCGATGTCCCCCGAGCGCAAGCGGCGCATGTTCATGCTGCTGGTGCAGATGGGCTACAAGGAGATCGAGGTCGGCTTCCCGGCGGCGTCGCAGACCGATTTCGACTTCATCCGCCAGCTCATCGAGCAGGATCTGATCCCCGACGACGTCACCATCCAGGTGCTGACGCAGTGCCGGGAACACCTGATCGAGCGCACCTTCGAGTCGCTGCGCGGGGCCAAGCGCGCGATCGTGCACTTCTACAACTCGACCTCGGTGCTGCAGCGTCGGGTCGTATTCGGCCTGGACAAGGACGGCATCACCGACATCGCCACCAGCGGCGCCCGGTTCTGCCAGAAGTACGCGGAGATCTACACGCCGGACACCGAGATCTTCTACGAGTACTCCCCCGAGTCGTACACGGGCACCGAGCTGGAGTACGCGCTGGAGGTCTGCTCAGCGGTGATCGACGTGATCGACCCCACGCCGGCCCGCCCGCTGATCATCAACCTGCCGGCCACGGTCGAGATGGCCACCCCGAACGTGTACGCCGACTCGATCGAGTGGATGGACCGGCACCTGCCGCGCCGCGAGTCGGTGATCCTGTCGCTGCACCCGCACAACGACCGCGGCACCGGGGTGGCCGCCGCCGAGCTGGGCCTGCTGGCCGGCGCCGACCGCGTCGAGGGCTGCCTGTTCGGCAACGGCGAGCGCACCGGCAACGTCGACCTGGTGACGCTGGGGCTGAACATGTTCTCCCAGGGCATCGACCCGATGATCAACTTCTCGCAGATCGACGAGATCAAGCGGACCGTCGAGTACTGCAACCAACTGCCGGTGCACGAGCGTCACCCGTACGTGGGCGACTTGGTCTACACGTCGTTCTCCGGCTCGCACCAGGACGCGATCAACAAGGGCTTCGCGTGGCTGAAGGCCGATGCGGACCAGGCGGGGGTCGAGGTCGACAAGTTCACCTGGGGCGTGCCCTATCTGCCGATCGACCCCAAGGACCTGGGCCGCAGCTACGAGGCGGTCATCCGGGTCAACTCGCAGTCCGGCAAGGGCGGCGTGGCGTACATCATGAAGGAGGAGCACAACCTCGACCTGCCGCGGCGGCTGCAGATCGAGTTCTCCGGCGTGGTGCAGCACCACACCGACTCCGAGGGCGGCGAGGTCTCCCCGCAGGAGATGTGGGACATCTTCGCGTCGGAGTACCTGACCGACCACCAGCAGTCGACCGCCTTCAAGATCGAGGGCTACAGCACGGCGACCGTCGACGGCAAGGTCGAGATCGACGTCGAGGTCTTCCACCGGGGCGTACGCCGCCCGCTGATCGGCGTCGGCACCGGCCCGATCGACGCGTTCGTGCAGGCGGTGCAGCCGCTGGGCATCCAGGCCCGGGTGCTGGACTACAACGAGCACGCGCTGACCTCCGGCGGCGACGCGCAGGCCGCGGCGTACGTCGAGGTCGAGGTCGGCGACAAGGTGGTCTGGGGCGTGGGCATCGACGCCAACATCGTCAGCGCGTCTATCAAGGCAGTGACCAGCGCCATCAACCGCGCGCGCTGAGCTCGCCTCCGCGCGCCGCAACGGCGGCGCGCGGGATGATCCACTCACGGGTGATCGACCCGGACAGAACGGGCGGGGCACTCCTACGCTGAGGGAGTGCCCCCTCACACTCCTCGATGGACCGTTGCCCTCCTGACCGCCGCCGCCCTCAGCCTGAGCGCCTGCGAAGGCGTCTCGATCGCCGTCGGCCCGTCCCCCTCGGCGGGCGCTACCTCGGGTGCGACCTCCGGCTCCTCGTCCACGTCGTCCGGCGAGGCGTCCGCGTCTTCGTCCGGCGAAGGCTCCGGCGCGGCCGCCGGCGACGCCGAGGCGCAGCTCGACAAGCTCGTCGTGGCCAAGGCCGGCTCGATGAAGGGCTACAGCCGCGACAAGTTCCCGCATTGGCGCAGCACCGGCAAGAACTGCGACGTCCGCGACTCGGTGCTCAAGCGCGACGGCACCAAGGTGAAGTTCTCCGGTTGCAACGTGGTGGCCGGCACCTGGAAGAGCCTCTACGACGGCAAGCAGCTGACCGCACCGACCCAGGTGGACATCGACCACATGGTGCCGCTCGCGAACGCGTGGCGCTCGGGCGCGTCGGCCTGGACCACCGCCCGGCGCCGGGATTTCGCCAACGACCTGGACGACCCGCAGCTGGTCGCGGTGTCGGCGTCGTCCAACCGCTCGAAGGGCGACCAGGATCCGTCCACCTGGAAGCCGTCCGACACCGGCGCGTGGTGCGAGTATGCGCGAGACTGGATCGCGGTGAAGACCCACTGGAAGCTCACGGTCACCACCGCCGAGAAGTCCGCCCTCGCCGACATGCTGGAGAAATGTTCATGACCACGGATCTGACCACCGACATCGTCGCCGGTCCCGGCGGCGTCATGACCGATGAGGTCGGCGTCGTGACCGGCGACCTGACGCTGCACACCGAGGTCTCGGGCGCCGACGCGACCGTCCAGGTGCAGTACAAGGAAGCCGACGAGTGGTACACGGTCACCGGCGGGAAGGCCACGCTCAAGGACCCGGCGGACGCCGCCGCCGTGCACCAGGTCGTGGTGGGGATCCTCAACCGGCCCGAGGGCTGAGAAAAGCTGTCCCGCCGGATCCGGGTGGATCCGGCGGGAACGGGTGCTCACGCCGTACGAAATCAGGCTCTACGCCGGAGTTGCAGCCGGCCGGCGGCCCGCCACGACCTCTTCCGCCACCACCGGGAAATGACACGCCGTCAGGTGGGTCGCCGGGTCGTCCAGGCGGGTGACCAGCGGCGGCTCCTCGGTGGCGCAGATGTCCTGCGCCTTCCAGCAGCGCGTGCGGAAGCGGCAGCCGGACGGCGGGTTGATCGGGCTCGGCACATCGCCGGTGAGCAGCACGCGCTCGCGCTGCGCGCGATCACGCCGGGCCGGGTCGGGCACCGGGACGGCCGACATCAGGGCGACGGTGTACGGGTGGCGCGGGTTGCGGTAGAGGTCGCGCCGCTCGGCGATCTCCACGACCTTGCCCAGGTACATCACCGCGACCCGGTCCGAGATGTGCCGGACCACCGACAGGTCGTGCGCGATGAACACGTAGGTCAGGTCGAACTCGCGCTGCAGGTCGTCGAGCAGGTTGACCACCTGCGCCTGGATCGACACGTCGAGCGCCGACACCGGCTCGTCCGCGATGATCATCTTGGGCCGCAGGGCCAGCGCGCGGGCGATGCCGATGCGCTGGCGCTGACCGCCGGAGAACTCGTGCGGGTACCGGTTGTAGTGCTCGGGGTTGAGGCCGACCAGCTCGAGCAGCTCCTGGACCGCCTTCTTGGTGCCCTGCGGGGTCGGGATGTTCTGGATCTGCAGCGGCGCCGCGATGATCGAGCCGACCGTGTGCCGCGGGTTCAGCGACGAGTACGGGTCCTGGAAGATCATCTGTACGTCGCGGCGGAGCGGCCGCAGCTGCCCGGCCGACTTGTGCGAGATGTCCTCGCCGGCGAACACGATCTTGCCGCCCGTCGGCTCGAGAATCCGGCTGAACAGCCGGCCCGTGGTCGACTTGCCGCAGCCGGACTCGCCCACCAGGCCCAGCGTCTCGCCGGCCCGCACCTGAAGATCGATGCCGTCGACCGCGCGCACCGCGCCGACCTGGCGCTTGAGCAGGCCCTTCGTGATCGGGAAGTGCTTTTCGAGCCCCGACACCTCGAGCAGGTTCTCAGTCATCGTTCCATCACTCCGCTCACAGGTTCGGTAGCACTTCCTCCTGGAAGATCTTGCGTCGATCTTCCGCGGGAAGGTGACAGGCGACCAGGTGCCCGGCGCTGTGACCATCGTCGCGCAGCATCGGCACCTCGGTGAAGGACCGGTCGCCGTTGCGCCCCGCATAGGGGCAACGCGGGTTGAAGGCGCACCCGTTGGGCAGGTTGATCAGGCTGGGCGGGCTGCCCTTGACCGGGGTGAGCCGATCGCGGACGTCGCGGTCCAGGCGGGGCATCGACCCGAGCAGACCCCAGGTGTACGGGTGCTGCGGGTTCTTGAAGACGTCGAGAGCCGGCCCCTTCTCGATGATCTTTCCGCCGTACATGACCAGGACGTCGTCGGCCAGCTCGGCCACCACGCCCAGGTCATGGGTGATCATGATGACCGCCGAGCCGAACTCCTCCTGCAGGTCGCGGATCAGGTCGAGGATCTGTGCCTGCACGGTGACGTCGAGCGCGGTGGTCGGCTCGTCCGCGATCAGCAGCGCCGGGTCGTTGACCAGGGCCATCGCGATCATGGCGCGCTGGCGCATACCGCCCGAGAACTGGTGCGCGTAGTCGTTGAACCGGCGCTCCGGCTGCGGGATGCCGACCCGGGCCAGCATTTCGATGGCCCGCTCGCGGGCCACCTTCTTGTTCACGCCGGGGTGGTGGATCCGATAGGCCTCGACGATCTGCGACCCGACCGTGAAGTACGGGTGCATGGCGCTCAGCGGGTCCTGGAAGATCATCGCGATCTTGCCGCCGCGCAGCAGGCGCACCTGCTCGTCGGTCGCGGTGACCAGCTCCTGGTCGTCCAGCCAGATCTCGCCGGTGACCTTCGCGTTCATGCGGGTGCGGTGCAGGCCGAGCATGGCCAGCGAGGTGACACTCTTGCCGGAGCCGGACTCGCCGACGATGCCGAGCGTCCTGCCCTTCTCCAGCGAGAAGGTCGACCCGGTGACGGCCTGGACCAGGCCGTCGTCGGTCTGGAAGCGGACGTTGAGGTCCTTGACCTCGAGGAACGGCCGCTGAATGGGTGAGCTGATGGACATCTGGCGCCTCTCTCAGCCCAGCCGCACGCGCGGGTCGATGACGCCGTACAGCAGGTCGACGATCAGGTTCATGATGACGATGAAGGACGCGGCGAACAGGGTCACGCCCAGGATCACCGGCAGGTCGCTGGTGCGGATGCCGTTGAGGGCGTAATAGCCGAGGCCGCGCAGGTTGTAGACCGCCTCGGTGAGGACCGCGCCGCCGAGCAGCGCGCCCAGGTCGAGGCCGAAGATGGTGACCAGCGGGGTGAGGCCGGAGCGCAGGCCGTGCTTGCCGATGACGGTGCGCTCACGCAGGCCCTTGGCCCGGGCGGTGCGGATGTAGTCCTCGCCGAGGGTCTCGAGCATGTTGGCCCGGGTGAGCCGGGCGTACGTCGCCGCGAACAGGAACGCGAGCGTGATCCACGGCAGGATCAGGCCGGTGAACCAGTCCCACGGATTGTCGATGAACGGCGTGTAACTCGGGTTGGGCCAGCCCAGCCAGTACACGAAGATGCTCAGCGACAACAGACCGGTGAAGTAGATCGGGAGCGAGACGCCGGCCAGGGCGATCGTCATCACCGATCGGTCCCAGATCGTGCCGCGCCGGAGCGCCGAGATCACGCCGAAGACCACGCCCATCAGCACCCAGAGCACGGCGGCGCCGATGGCGAGCGAGACGGTGACCGGGAGGGCCTCCGTCAGCAGCGGCCACACCTCCTGGTTGGTCTTGAACGAGTAGCCGAGGCAGGGGGCGTCGCAGTGAGTGACTTCCGTTCCGTTGGTGTAGTCCCGGCCGACCACCAGGCCGCTCAGGAACTTGCCGTACTGAACCAGGATCGGGTCGTTGAGCCCGAGCTTGGTGCGGATGCCCTCGATCGCCACGGGGTCGGCCTGCTTGCCGATGTACAGCAGCGCAGGGTCGCTCCCGGTGGCCTTGGGCACCAGGAAGAAGACGCAGAAGGTCACGAAGGTGACCACGATCAGCGTCACGACGGCGTTGAACAGCCGCCGGATGAGGTAAGCCAGCACGACTTTCGGCCGAACACCGAGCGGGTGCCGGGCTCTTGCGAACCCGGCACCCGCCCGGAGGGGGCGGCCTTCACCTGCCCTTCGATTTACCCGTCGGTGCTACCGCGACCGGCTGGGATCACTTGCCGTCGCTGACGCCGAGGGACGCGAAGTCGACCATGGCCAGGCCCTGGTGGAAGTACACGTTCGTCAGCCGCGGGTTGTAGTAGTTGAGCGCCTTGTCGAAGACGAACGGCAGGTAGTAGTAGCCGTCCATGACCTTCTCGTTGGCCTGCTGGTAGTCGGCCGCCGCCGCCTGCGCGTCCTTCTCGGCCAGGCCCTTGGCGAACAGGTCGTTGATGGCCGGGTCGTTGATCTCGGGCAGGTTGAAGTTGCCGGACTGCGCGATGAACGAGCCGCTCGCCAGCGGGGCGAGGTAGCCGTAACCGGTCGGGAAGTCAGCACCCCAGCCGGCGATCATGATGCCGTAGCCCTTGGCCTTGACGACGCTCGGCGAGCCGACCACGGAGCTGATGTTCTTGCCGTCGTACTGCTCGATCGCGGCGTTGATGCCGACGGTCTTGAGCGCCGCCTGCAGAGCGGTCGCCGTGGCGATCTCGGCCGGCTTGTTGTTCCGGACCGCGATCTTGGTGTCGAAGCCGTTCGGCTTGCCACACGCCTGCAGGGCGGCCTTGGCCTTGTCCACCTGCGGCTTGCCCTGGGCGCGACCGTACGGGTCGTACTTCGGGTCGGCGCCGAGGATGTTCGGCGGCAGCATGTTGGTGGCGATGTCACCACCGGCGATCGGGCCACCGCGAGCGGTCTGCAGCGTCGTCGGGTCGGACGCGTAGATGACCGCTTTGCGGCATTCGATGTTGTCGAACGGCGCGACCTTCGGCGACAGGGCCGCGTAGCGGATGAAGCCGTTGTTCGGGTTGTACGCGGTCTCCTTGAGCTTGTCGTTCGTCAGGATCTGCGTACGCGCCTGGGTCTGCACACCGCTCTGGCTCGAGTCCAGGTCGGCGGTGCCGGCGATCAGACGGGAGTCCATGTCGTCGGCGTTGGTGGTGATCGTCAGGACGATCTTGTCGGGCAGCGCCTTGCGGTTCGGGTCGGTCGCCGGGTCCCAGTTCGGGTTGCGGACCAGGGTCGCGCCCTTACCGGGCTGGATGCTCTCGAACTTGTACGGGCCCGAGGAGGCCGGCGCGAGGGCGTACTTGTCGCCGGTGTCCCGCTTCTGCGGCACCGGGGCACCGCCGGGCAGGGC
Organism: Paractinoplanes rhizophilus; assembly: GCF_042664765.1. Classification (NCBI taxonomy): domain Bacteria; kingdom Bacillati; phylum Actinomycetota; class Actinomycetes; order Micromonosporales; family Micromonosporaceae; genus Paractinoplanes; species Paractinoplanes rhizophilus. The sequence continues at coordinate 23,286 of NZ_JBHTBJ010000030.1, forward strand.
CAGCTCGTACGGGAAGTTCGCGTTCGCCGCCTTGAGGTGGAAGATGATCGTCGAGTCGTCGGGCGTCTCGACGGTCTTCAGGCCCAGCTTGTTGGGGTCGGTGTCCTTGTACGGGCCGGGATACTTCTGGCCCTGGTCCAGCTCTTCGATCAGGTACAGCGGGCCGCCGGGGACGACGTCCTGAGCGAAGATCCGCTCGATGCCGTACTTGATGTCCTTCGAGGTGATCGGCGAGCCGTCGTCGAACTTCAGGCCGCTCTTCAGCTTGAACGTGTAGGTCTTGCCGTCCTCGCTGACCTGCGGCGCCGCCTCGGCCAGGTCGGGGGACAGGATCAGGCCGTCCGGGCCGGGCTTCGGCGTGTACGTCATCAGCGTCCGGCTGTACAGCCGGTTCATGTCGATCGACCAGCCGTAGTACGAGATCGCCGGGTCGAACGAGTCGACGTCCTGCGAGCTCCAGAAGTTGAGCGTGCCGCCCTTCTTGTCGCTCGGGTTGACGATCTTGGTCGCCGCGGCGTTGAAGGAGGCACCCGTGCTGGAGGTCCCCCCGTTGTCCTTGTTGTCATCCGAGCTGCCACCGCATGCGGCGGTCAGCCCCAATGTGAGGGCGGCCGTGGCGGCCACCATCACCTTCGTCTTGCCTGCCACCTGAACTCCTACCTCCTCGAACGGCGACCTGCGGGGGGTCACCGAGATTCATGCTCGTCAGTGGGTCTTCGGATCGAGCGCGTCGCGAAGACCGTCGCCGAACAGGTTGAACGCCAGCACGGTGATGAAGATCATCGCGCCGGGAATGATCATGAACATCGGGTCGTACCGGTAGAAACCGAGCGCGTCCGCGAGCATGCCGCCCCAGGACGGATACGGCGGCGGAATACCGACGCCGAGGAAGCTCAGCGCCGCCTCGGTGAGGATGTTGGTCGGGATGATCAGCGTCGTGTAGACGAGGATCGGTGCCGCCAGGTTGGGCAGGACCTCGCGGAAGAGGATGCGCGGCGACCGCGCGCCCAGGCTGCGCGACGCCTCGACGAACTCTCGTTCGCGCAGTGACAGCGTCTGACCGCGGACGATGCGGCCGATGTACGGCCAGCCGAAGAACCCGATGACCGCGACCAGCACCAGCACCCGCGACCAGCGCGGGCCGAGCCCGAACGAGGTGGCCGGCAGCACCGAGACGAGCGCGATCGAGAAGAGCAGCTGCGGGAACGCGAGCAGGAAGTCCATGACGCGGCTGATCACCGAGTCGACCCAGCCGCCGATGAAGCCGGCCGACATGCCGAAGACCACACCGAGGAACGTCGACAGGAACGCGGAAAGGAACGCGACGGTCAGCGTGGTCTGGGCGCCGTAGACGATCCGGCTGAAGATGTCGCGGCCGTTGACCGGCTCGACACCCAGGAGGTAGTCCCCCGAGATGCCACCGAGATGACCGAGCGGAAGGCCGAGCGTCGGGTCGATCTTGTCGTTGTGCAGCTCGTCGTACGGGTGCCCGAACCACTTCATCAGCAGCGGAGCGATGATCGCGATGACGATCAGCACGATGATGACGATGCCGCCGCCGATCGCGACCCGGTCCTTCTTGAGACGACGCCAGGCGATCTGCTTCAGCGACCGGCCGGCGACTGCGGCTTCGCCAGGGCTCCGCTCCAGCGCCGCGTCGGCGGTGGGCGCCGTTGTCTCATCGGCGATGGGCGCCTCTGGGCCAAGCGACATCTAGCGCCGGTCCTCTCCCGGTGGCCGGGTCGAAGCGGGGCGCTCACAGCCCGCGACACACCACAGAGCGGTGGGCCGGTGGGCGATGGCTACCCGCAGCTTCCGGCAACCGATCGGTTGTCTCATGCCTCGAGTGCCGACCCTCGTCGCGACGGTCAGATGAGTCCGCGCCACGAAGGCACTCGACGGCGGGGGTGCCGCCATCGCAAGGAACATTCACCTAATGTGGTGCCTCGGTCAAGTTCACGGACCGCACGCGGACGGTTCCGTGTCTCCCTCGTGATGTGCTTGTGACCTACGGCGCCGCCAAACGGAAGCTACCGCGTGAGAAGGCCCGAATCTAGCTATTCCGGACTAAATCACTAGCAGGGCGTTACGACCGCGTTACAAGACGTATATCTAAATAGCTCGACGTCCCTCGAACGCCCGACCAAGTGTTATCTCATCGGCGTACTCAAGGTCACCGCCGACCGGCAGACCACTGGCCAGACGGGTGACCGAGATGCCCATGGGCTTCACCATGAGCGCCAAATAGGTCGCCGTGGCCTCACCCTCCGTGTTCGGATCTGTGGCGAGAATCAACTCGTGAACCTCGCCGGTGCCGAGCCTCAGCAGAAGCTCCCGGATCCGGAGGTTGTCCGGGCCGATGCCCTCCAGCGGGTTGATCGCCCCGCCAAGAACGTGGTACCGGCCACGGAACTCGCCGGTCCGCTCGATCGCCACCACGTCCTTCGGCTCCTCGACCACGCACAGCACCTCGTTGGTGCGGCGCGGGTCGCGGCACACCCGGCACTGCTCGGACTCGGCCACGTTGAAACAGGTCGTACAGAAGCGGACCAGCTCCTTGACCTTGCGCAGCGCGGTGGCGAGCCGGTTGACATCCGCCGGGTCGGCGGACAGGACGTGGAAGGCGATCCGCTGGGCGCTCTTGGGTCCGACACCCGGGAGCCGCCCCAGCTCGTCGATCAGGTCCTGGATGGCGCCTTCGTACACGTGATCAGAATCCCGGGATCCCGAGGCCGCCGCCGAGACCGCCGGTCACCGGCCCCATCTTGGCCTCGGTGAGCTCGCGCTGCTCCTCGGCGGCGTTGCGGACGGCCGCGAGCACGAGGTCCTCCAGCGTCTCGACGTCCTCCGGGTCGACCGCCTTGGGGTCGATCCGCACCGACTTGACCTCGCCGAGGCCCGTCATCAGCACGGTCACCAGGCCACCGCCGGCGCTGCCGGTCACCTCGGCGGCGGCCAGCTCGGCCTGCGCCTGCGCGACCTGCTGCTGCATCTTCTGGGCCTGCTTCATGATCTGCTGCATGTTGGGCTGTCCACCGGGGCGCATGCCACCGCTCCTCAGTTAGAAGGTCACATTCCTGACCGCCGTCGATACCCACGCGGCCGACCACGTCAATCGCCGCCCAGCGTAGCCGCCCCAGACGCCCCACCGGTCACGCCACCCAGCCACCTGATGGTCACGCCCTGGCCGTCCGTCGGTTCGGCCGTTCGCGGCCGTGAAAGAACGCGCCCGTGCCCGTCAGCGGCCGGAGTCGGGGGTTCGGGCGGGAGCACCGCAGCCGGTCAGCTCTCGCCGATCTTCTCGGCGCCCAGCACCTCTTGCAGCAGGCGCATGGCCTGCTGCTCGCTGCTCTCCCGCGCCGTCTTCTCATCGATCACGTCGTCCAGCGGCTCGTCCCCCGGGTCGAAGCCTTCATATGCCGCAGCCCCGCCGCGCGGCGGGCCGTCGTATTCGGGGTCGTAGGGCGCTTCCTCGGTAGGCGCCCCGTCGGACCACGCCGGCGATGCGGCCGGAGCCGGGGGCGGCGACAAGGCGGGGCGAGCACTTTGGCGGGCCGCGGCCGCAGCCCGGGCACCGGCCGCGGCGGCACGGGCGGCGGCCAGGCCACCACCCCGCTCGGCGTTGCGCGCGGCGCGAGCGGCAGCGGCGGCGCCACCGGAGGCAGCGGGCCCACCAGAGGCAGTGGGCCCACCAGAGGCAGTCGGCCCACCAGAGGCAGTCGGCCCACCAGAGGCAGTCGGCCCACCGAAAGCAGTCGGCTTACCAGATGCAGTCGGCCCGCCCGAAGCAGCGGCATCAGCGGGTGCGACAGCGCTGTCTGAAGCGTCGCCTGTGTCCCAAGCTCCCTGGACGGCCGAGGCGGAAGCTCCGGCAGGGGTAGCGGCAGGGGCAGGCGCATCGGCGGCGGCAAGCGCGGGGCCAGCCGCAGGCGCATCGGCGGCAGCAGGCGCGGGGCCAGCCGCAGCTCCATCGGCGGCAGCAGGCGCCGGGCCAGCCGCAGCTCCATCGGCGGCAGCAGGCGCTGGGCCAGCCGCAGCTCCATCGGCGGTGGCCGGCGCAGGGGCGTGGCCAGGCGCAGGAGCGTGAGCTGGCGCAGGGGCGTAAGCAGGGACAGGGGCGACTGGTGATGACGGCGAGGAATCACCACTGGACGTGGCCGCCGGGCCGACCGGGCGGACCTCGGGCCAGTCCTCTTCCTCGTCGTCGGCCGGTGTGGGGGCGGGAGCGCCCAGACCGCCTGGTTTGACCGGCTCTGGCCAGTCGTCGTCGCCGCCGGAAGACGACTCGGTCTGCTGGCGGCGGCTCTGCGGCGGACGGGGCGCGGCGGCGTGCGCCTGCTGGGCGCCGGGTGCGGGCTGGGCGGCACGGCCGTTGCGCGCGCCGGCAGGGGGCTCGGTGCGTGCGGCGGGGGGAACGTCGCCGGGGTGACTGGAGCCGGGGTGACTGGAGCCGGGGTGACTGGAGCCGGCGCGCGGCGCGGGCGCGACCGTTGCCGCGCCGGCCTCGCCGCCGACCTCGCAGCGGACCTCCCACCTGCCGCCGAGCGCCTCGTAGAGCGCGCTGGCCACCGCAGGCGCCTCCGGAGCGGCCATCTCGGCATGCTTCGGATAGCGGAACGTCAGCACGAGCGTCTGTCCGTCGAGATCGCGGACCACCGCGTTGGACAGCAACGCGACCAGCCGTTTGCTCCGCCGGCCGATCGCCGTGAGGATCTCGGGCCACACCTCGCGGACCGCCGCCACGGTCAACTGCCCGGGCGGCGGCTCGACGGCGGCAGCGCCCGACTCCTCCGGCGCATCCGGCAGCACGCCCCGAGGCTCGGGCCGCCGCACGGACGCGCTGTCGTAGGCGTCAGGCTCCGGCTCGTCATCCCACGGCGGCTCGTCGTCATAGTGATCCGGCTCCGGCGACGAGCTCGGTGAAGCGGACACCGGTGGGGCGGACGCCGCAGCGGGGGTGCCGGCAGCAGGCACGGCGGCACCGCGGCCAGGTGCAGCACCAGGGCCAGCAGTGGTCGAGGCGGCAACAGCGGGCCCGGCAGCAGCAGGCCCAGCGGCAGCCGTGGTGGCGGGCGCGGCCGGCACAGCGGAAGAAGGCGTCGCAACAGCGGGTGCCGCCGGCACAGAGGACGCCGCCGGGGAACCTGCCACAGCGGCAGGTGCCGTCGGAGGACTTGCCAGCTCGGCGCCAGGTGCCGCCGGAGGACTTGCCGGCTCGACGGCAGGCGGCGGCGCGGCCTCAGCGGAGGGGGCCGAGGCCCCGGCCCGCCGCGGCGCCGTGGGGGATCGCCGACTGGCGGCAGCGGCGGCCGCCCGCGCCGCCGACAGCCCGCTCCCGCCACCAGCGCTCACCGCGGCCTCGCCCCCGTCCACCGGCATTGCGGCAACGGGCGGCGCGGAGGAAGCGGGCGGTTCATCGCGTACGAGAACGGCGTCACCACTCAGCGTCAGCCGCCGCTCCATGCGTTCCAAGCGCTGGAGCAGCGCCCCGGTCGAATCCTCGGCGCCGGGCAGCAGCATGCGGGCCGTGATCAGCTCGAGCAGCAGCCGTGGCGCGGTCGTGCCGCGCATCTCGACCAGGCCGTTGTGCACGATGTCGGCGCAGCGCGACAGCGTCGCGGGGCCCAGGCGGCCCGCCTGTGCGCTCATCGCCTCCAGCTGGTCGGCGGGGCCGTCGATCAGGCCCTTGGTGACCGCGTCGGGCACCTGCTGCAGGACTATCAGGTCGCGGAAGCGCTCCAGCAGGTCGGACGCGAAGCGGCGGGGGTCGTGGCCGGCCTCGGCGACGCGGTCGATCGTCGAATACGCCGCGGCGCCGTCGCCGGCGGCCAGGGCATCGCACATCTCGTCGATCAGGGTGACGTCGGTGACGCCCAGCAGGGCGACGGCGCGCGAATACGAGACGCCGTCGGGGCCGGCGCCGGCGATCAACTGGTCGAGCACCGAGAGGCTGTCTCGGGCGCTGCCGCCGCCGGCCCGCACCACGAGCGGAAGGACGGCCGGCTCCACGTGGACGCCCTCGGCCTCGGTGAGCTGCTGAAGATACGGCCGGAGGACGGCCGGCGGGATCAGCCGGAACGGGTAGTGGTGGGTGCGGGAGCGGATGGTGCCGAGCACCTTTTCGGGCTCGGTGGTGGCGAAGATGAACTTCACATAATCCGGCGGCTCCTCGACCAGCTTGAGCAGCGCGTTGAAGCCGGCCGGCGAGACCATGTGCGCCTCGTCGATCACATATATCTTGTATCGACTGCTGGCAGGCGCGAAGAACGCCTTTTCGCGGAGGTCGCGGGCGTCGTCGACGCCGCCGTGGCTGGCCGCGTCGATCTCGATGACGTCGATCGACCCGGCGCCGTCGTTGGCCAGCGAGCGGCAGGACGCGCACACGCCGCACGGCTCGGGCGTCGGGCCCTGCTCGCAGTTGAGCGAGCGGGCCAGGATGCGGGCGCTGGAAGTCTTGCCGCAGCCGCGGGGCCCGGAGAACAGATAGGCATGGTGCAGCCGCCCGCTGCGCAGCGCCTGCGACAGCGGCTCGGTGACGTGCTCCTGGCCGATGACCTCTGCGAACGTGCGCGGACGGTACTTGCGGTAAAGCGCGAGTGCCACTACCCCTCCTCAACGACCGCGCCATTGTCCGTCGGGGGTATGACAAGAACCAAGCCGCGCGACGACGCAGAAGGGTGGAAACGAAAAGGGCCTCCCGTGCACCCGTCAGAGCCCGCTTATCCTTGCTGCCTTCCGGCCCTGGGGAGGTTCACGAGATGCACGCCGCACGAGAGGCTGCCCAACAGCCTACCCGGTCCCGTCGCCGGCCGAGCGCCGACCCACACGCGCGGCGCGGCGCGGCGGTCTGTATCCTGGCCGACGGAGGATTCGCCTAGAGGCCTAGGGCGCACGCTTGGAAAGCGTGTTGGGTTCACACCCTCACGAGTTCGAATCTCGTATCCTCCGCCAAGCACAAAAACGGCCGAGCTCCCCTGAGCCCGGCCGTTCCGCTAAAGAAGCTCAGATCAGAGTTGTCCGGCCGCGATCGCATCCTCCACCTCGGGAAAGATCGCGAAATACCGAGTCAACCCGACCGTCTCCAGCAACCGCAGCAGGAACGGATTGGCGCCGGCAAAGCTCAGCCATCCCCCACGATCGGTGATCAGTTGCTTACTGGTGATGAAGGCGCTCAGCCCCACCGAATCGCAGAATTTGAGGTCGGTGAGGTCGACGACGATCCGGGGAACGGGACGTTCCAGCAGGCCACTCAGCGTCGAGCGCAGCTTTTCGGCCGTGTCGGCGTCCAGCTCGCCCCGGAGATGCAGCACCGCGATGTCGCAGCGGTGGTCGGTCACTGTCGCCTGCATGGCGTGAAACGTTAAACCCGATCGAGTGCTTGTCACCGGACAAACAGTCCGGTTCAACGTGTACGGGCCGGACCCCTCGCGAGGTCCGGCCCGTAACGAAAATTCGGCTGGCCGATGAAGTCAAGCAGGCGGCGCAGCCGGCCCAAGGCGCCCTAGATCTCGCGCCACTGCCAGCGTGGTCCACGCCACGCATCTGCCAGGATCAAGGCGGAGGCCTTGCCCGGGCACTGCTGCACCTTCGACTTGCCCTCCGGTCCGCCCATCTGAGCCTCGACTTCCCAGAGCGCGCCGTCGGTGCGTACGTAGACATCACGGCGCGCAAGCCGGATGTCACCATTCCACCAGTGATGCTCAACTCTCACATGTCAAATCTAGGACAGATTCAGGACATCGGCGTAGGGCAATCTTGCGAAAAGTTCTCACCAGGCGGTCGGAGCGCATTGTCTGATCCGGTGGTTTTTGGCTACGTGACTTGCGCAACAGTGGCGGTATTTGGGCCGTCCCCTCACCGTCACCTTGGGTAATCGGTCCAGCTAGTGCCGAGGGCCTTCGGAGGCCGAAACGACCGCGTTACGTGCAGGACACCTGATCATGGAGAACAGCCGAACGGCCAGGGCCTGCCGACCCGTACGGTGGACCGGATTTTACGCACGCAGAGTGACTCTTGTCGGTAACCGAAAGCACGGACAAACCACCGCGGCGCGCGCAGGAAAAAGCCCGGCGGACCGCAAGAAACGGAGCCGCCGGGCGATGGCGGTGGTGAAGGGATTTGAACCCTTGGAGGGCGTAAACCCTCACACGCTTTCGAGGCGTGCTCCTTAGGCCGCTCGGACACACCACCGCGAAGTAGGTTACCGGACGCCGCGGCGCCCGCGTCGGCGGGTCACCCATTGCCCAGCGAACCGACCCTGACCTGGCAGGATCGGCGGCATGACCAAGCGAGAGGAGCACGGAGCATGAGCGTGCACATCGGCGGGCAGCCGGGCGACATCGCCGAGCGGGTTCTGCTCCCCGGCGACCCGATGCGGGCGAAGTGGATCGCCGAGACCTTTCTGCAGGACGCGAAGTGCTACACCCAGGTCCGCGGGATGCTCGGCTTCACCGGCACCTACCAGGGCGTCCGCGTTTCGGTGCAGGGCTCCGGCATGGGCATGCCGTCGGCGTCCATCTATACCCACGAGCTGATCAACGAGTACGGCGTGCAGTCGGTCATCCGGATCGGCTCCTGCGGCGCGCTGGCGCCCGATCTTCGCCTTGGCGACGTGCTTGCGGCGATCGGCTCGGCCACCGACTCCAACATGAACCGGGCGCGCTTCGACGGCCTGATCGACTATGCGCCGGTCGCGAATTTCGACCTCCTGCGCACCGCGGTCGAGGTGGCCGAGCGACACGGCACGGCGCTGCGGGTAGGCCCGATCCTGGCCGCCGACGCGTTCTACACCGACCGTCCCGATCTCTACGACGCCCTGGCCGACTACGGCGTGCTGGCGGTCGAGATGGAGTCCGCGGCGATCTACACGATTGCGGCGCGTTACGGCGCCAAGGCGCTGACAATCCTCACCGTGAGCGATCACATCAAGACCGGCGACAAGATGGACGCGGCCCAGCGCGAGCAGGGCTTCGGCGACATGGTCCGGATCGGCCTCGAAACCGCGATCGCCGACGCCGGCTGAGCAACCTGCCGCGCGTCACTCTCCGCGATCCGCCAACACCCTTTCGGGTACGGGACGGCCCACCGATCCCGCGATTGCCGCCGGTGTGACGGCACGTGTGGTTTTCGACGCCCGTGGGTTTGCGGGTGCCGGAAAACCGCCTGCCGTCTCACCGGTTACCAGGCAATCGCCCGCGGAGTGAAGCGCAGCCAGCCAGCTCAGAGCCGTCATTCTCGGGCGAAGAAGTCGCGCAGGAGTGCCGCACACTCGGATTCCAGGACGCCGGAATACACCTCGGGCCGATGATTCAAGCGGCGATCCCGCACGACGTCCCAGAGCGAGCCGACCGCGCCGGTCTTGGGCTCCCACGCCCCGAAGACAAGCGTCGACACCCGCGCCAGCACCAGTGCGCCCGCGCACATCGTGCAGGGCTCCAGCGTGACCACGAGCGAACAGCCCTCGAGCCGCCAGCTGCCCAGGAGCACCGCGGCCCGGCGCAGCGCCAGGATCTCGGCGTGCGCCGTCGGATCCCCGGTCGCCTCCCGCTCGTTGCCCGCGGCCGCCAGCTCCACCCCGTCCGGGCCGTAGACGACCGCCCCGACCGGCACGTCCTCCGGAAACGCCGACGCGACCGCGATCGCCCGCCGCATCCAGCTCACGTGTTGAGCGGTAGGGGCGAGACTCACGCTGAGCCGGCCGGGCGTGGACTCGTGGCCCTGGCGGTCGGCTCGCGCCGGGCAGACCGCTCGCGGCCGGTGCGCTCGCTCACGCCTCGCGCAGCTCCTCCACCTCGTCGCCGCAGCCGATCCGCTGGCAGATCTCCGCGGTCACGTCGGATGGCAGCATGCCCTCCTGGCCGCACAGCGCGAGCAGTTTCTTGGCGTTGATCCCGAGGTCGTTCAGCAGATCGGCGTCACCGACCGGGTCGGCGTCGGGATCGGGAGACGGACTGTCCGCGTCCTCCTCCTCGGTCCCCGACGTCAGCTCGTCGATCTCGAGGGCGGGCGGCACCTCGATCTCGCCGAGCAGCACCGCCCCGATCCGCGACTCCTCGACGAACGCCGAGTCGGAGCCGAAGACCCGCAGGTCCTCGCCCTCGTCGAGGCGCACGATCGCCAGGTACTGGTCGTCGCTCTCGACGAAGAGCAGCGCCACGTCGGCGTCCGGCTCGACGTCGCGCAGCGCGTCCACCACCTCGTCGATGTCGGCGAGGCCGGTCAGGTCCAGCTCGGACGCCGTCCACCCGTTCTTGCCCCGAGCGACGGCGGCAGCGAAAGTCGACAAGTTTTCCCCCCACGCGACTTTTGTCTTCAGCGAGTGACGGTAGCGGGAAGAACGGCGGGCGCGGCGCGCCACGCCCCCAAATAGGTGGGAAGTCAGTTCGCCAGGCGACGGCGCGTGGCGATGATCTCGCGGAGGCGTGCCCCGCGAAGCCGCTGCGGCTGGGCGGCCTCCCGAGCTTTCGCATCGGCGAGAGCAGCCAGCAACTCCAGACGGCGACGGCGACGATCGGGGTCGAGCCGTGGCGGTGAGGGGGCCATGAAGCCGAGCGTGCACACCGCCGCGTCGCCCGTCAAGACCCAGTGCGGACGGCGACGAGGACGGCACATCCGGTCGCCCTCGTTTCCGTGCTTTTCACCACAAAGGCCAGTCGTACGTGGCGATCCACCGCGCGCCCACGAACGCCATGGCTATCGATAGCCCGAGCCCGCTCGCCAGCGCGACACCGACCGCGGCGCCGCGGTCGCCGAGCAGAGTCAGCACGATCGCCACGGCCCACGCGGTGATCGCCGCCACCATCGTCCACCACGCGTACGCGGCGAGGTCGTGGGCGAGGCCGCCGAAGAGCGCGAGCCACAGCAGCGTCGCGCCGAACCCGGACAGCAGCGGCGCCGCCGCCACCGGGTGCGGCTCGCGGTAGACCGGCCGGGACGGGCCGGGGAAGAGCCCCGACGGCGGCCGGGCCGGCGGCGGCAGGTAGCCGCCCGGCCGCCGCGCGAACATCGGCGCCGGCTGCGGCCCGGCCGGCCAGACGGGCCGCGCCCCGGCGTACGGAGCCGCCGGCGGCCCACCCTGCCAAACGGACTGCGGCGCAGCATGCGGAATCGGCTGCGACCCGGCGGACGGAGCCGGCGGCGACGTCGGCCGGGGCTCCGGGCGCGTGTAGACCACCGGCGGGACCACGGTGGCCGGTTCCGGATCGTCGGACGGAGGCCCGGACGCGGGCGTGTCCGGCCAGGACGACTCCCTCTCGCTCACCGCGCCTCCTCTGTGTGCCTCACCCGCCACCAGCCTAGCGAGCCCGGTACGGCGCGGCCCGCCGAGTTCTGCCAGGATGGCTCGGTGCGCCTGCTTCGTACCCTCACCGGCCTGACCGCCGTGGCCGTGACCATGGCCGGCTGTGGCGGCGCACCCGGCGGCGCCGCGTCGAACGAGGCCACACCGCAGTTCGTGGAGCCGCTGAACACCGACGAGTCGTCCGCGCCGCCGCCCTCGGCTCAGCCGCCGGCCGCGACCAGCGCGAGCCCGTCCGCCCCGCCCGCCAAGGCGCCGGCAAAGGTCAAGGTGAAGTACGTCTTCCCGGTCAAGGCGTCGAACGTGGCGTTCCATCCCACCCACTCGAAGTACCCGGCCACCGACATCTTCGCCGACTGCGGCAAGACCGTCGTCGCCACGACCAGCGGCGTCGTGCTCGAGGTGAGCCTCAAGGACAAGTACGTCAAGGGCTCCCCCGACGGCCCGAACAACGGCGGCATGTCGGTGTCGATCCTCGGCGACGACGGCGTCCGCTACTACGGCTCCCACCTGAGCAAGGTGCTCGACGGCATCCGGGCCGGCACTCCCGTGACGGCCGGTCAGCAGCTCGGCAAGGTCGGCAAGACCGGCAACTCGAGCGGCGTCTGCCACCTGCACTACGGCATCTCCCCGCCGTGCGCCAAGACTGGCGATTGGAAGGTGCGCCGCGGCGTGGTCTGGCCGGCCACCTATCTGACTTCCTGGCGCGGCGGCGGCCAGAAGAGCCCGGTCGCCACCGTCGCCGCCTGGAAACGCGCGCACAACTGCAAGGCGTAGGCGCGGGGCCGCACCCTCGCCCAAAGGTGCGGCCCCGCGCTGCCGGGAGGAAAGTCGCTGCCGAATGCGAGGCCCCCAGGCCCATGAAGTCCTCAGCCCGCGAAACGTCCCATGTTGGGCGTTTTGTCGGCTAAAGCCATGCGAGAACCGTAACGTCCGAGCCGGCCGCTCAACGGCCGCGAAACGGACAGAATGCGCAGGTGGGACGGGTGATCCCCGCCCGGTCCGAACGGCTGATCTTGGCAGGTGTGGGAGAGTTCCGGGGTGGACGTGGCGGTGATCGGACTCGGGCTCATCGGCGGCTCGCTTTTGCAGGCGCTGGCCGCCGCGGGGCACCGGGTCATCGGGTACGACGCCGACCCGGCGACCCGCGACCTGGCGGCCGGAGCGGGCTGGACGGTGCGAGGCTCGGTCGCCGAGGCGGTCGCGGACGCGGAACTCGTCGCTCTCGCCGTACCCCTGCCGGTCCTGCCCGAATTGATCGCCCAGCTCGCGGGTCACGACGGCCTGGTCACCGACGTCACCTCGGTCAAAGGCCCGGTGCGTGACCTGGCCGCGAAGCACGGACTGCGACGGTTCGTCGGCGGGCACCCGATGGCGGGCAAGGAGACGTCCGGATTCGCGGCGGCCGAGCCGGGGCTGTTCGAGGGGTGCGCCTGGGTGCTCTGCCTCGAGCCGCACGAGACCGACCTCGGCGACTGGCTGACGCTCGCGGCGCTGTTCACGGCGATGGGCGCGCGGGTCGTGCCGGTCGCCGCGGCCGAGCACGACCGGGCGGTCGCCCAGATCAGTCACGTGCCACACCTGTTCGCCAGCGCGCTGGCCCGCCAGCTCGACGGCAACCCGCTGGCCGGCACCCTGGCCGCGGGCTCGTTCCGGGACGGCACCCGGGTCGCGGCCACCCGCGCCGAACTGGTCGTGGCGATGTGCGGCGGCAACGCGACCGCGGTCCGCGAGGTGCTGCGCGGCCTGCTGGACGGCCTGGAGCGAATGGACGCGGCGCTGGCCACCGACCCGGTCCGCTTCCTCACCCCGCTGGTCGCACACGGCGGCGAGCTGCGACGGCATTGGCCCGCCCGCAGCGGCGCCGCGGAGCAGTTGCCGGCCGAGGTGGACGCGCTGCTCGATCTCGGGCGGTCGGGGGGCTGGGTCACGGCGGTCGCGGAAGATCGCCGGACGGTCGTTTCCATGCGGCCGGAAACTGACCGCATTGAGCACTAGGGTCTGATCACCCGGCGGTCGGTCACGATCGCCGTGACCAGGTCGTGCGGCGTGACGTCGAAGGCCGGGTTCACCGCGTCGGACCACGGGGTGATCTCGGCCGCGCCGCGGTCCTCGATCGGGACCCGGTCGCCGCTCGGCGTGTGGGTGTCCACGGTCGACTCCGGCGCCACCACCACGAACGGGATCCCGGCCCGGTGCGCGCCGAGCGCGTGCGCGTACGTGCCAATCTTGTTGATCACGTCGCCGTTCGCACAGATCCGGTCGGCGCCGAGGATCACCGCGTCGACCTCGCCGCGGGCCATCAGGAACGGTCCGGCCGAGTCGACCGCGACCCGGTGCGCTATCCCCCGCTGCGACAGCTCCCACGACGTGAGGCGGGCGCCCTGCAACAGCGGCCGCGTCTCGCTGGCGATCACGCCGCCCAGCAGGCCGCGCTGATGCAGCTCGAAGACGACGCCGAGCGCGGTGCCGAGGGTGACCGCCGCCAGCCCGCCGGTGTTGCAGTGGGTGAGCAGCCGGGACCGGTTGCCGCAGAGCTCGACGATCAGGTCGGCGCCGCGGCTCGCCATCGCCCGCGACGCCGCCACCTCCTCGTCGCGGATCGCGCACGCCTCGGCCAGCACCGCCTCAGGCCCGCGCGGCAGCAGCGCCGCGGCCCGGCGTACGCCCCGGGCCAGGTTGACCGCGGTGGGCCGGGCCGTCTCGACCCGCGCGACCGCGGCCGTCAGCGCCTGCGGGTCGTCCGCGTGCACCCGGGCGGCCAGCGCCACGCCGAACGCGCCCGCGACGCCGAGCGCCGGCGCGCCCCGGACGGCCAGCGACTGGATCGCGGCCACCAGCTCCGGGACCGTGTGCAGGCGCAGCACCCGCACCTCCTTGGGGAGCACCGTCTGATCGATGATCTCGACGGCCCCGTCCACCCAGTCGATCGTCCGCACAGGTTCGAGCCTAACCACCTACCCTGACGGCATGGCTTCTCGTGATCCGGTTGACGACCTCCGCCGCATCGCCTTCTATCTGGAGCGGGCGAACGAGGCGACCTATCGGGTGCGCGCGTTCCGCTCCGCCGCCGCCGCCATCTCGAAGGTCCCGGCCGAGGAGGTGGCCGAGCGCGCCGCCGCCGGCACCCTGGCCAAGCTGCAAGGAGTCGGCGACGTCACGGCCCGCTGCATCGCCGAGTCGCTGGCCGGCGAGGAGCCGGTCTACCTGCGCCGGGTGCGCGCCATCGAGGGCGCCGACCTGCCGGCCGCCGCGGCCGCGCTGCGGGCGGCGCTGCGCGGCGACTGCCACTCCCACTCGGACTGGTCGGACGGCGGCTCACCGATCGAGGAGATGGCGCTGGCCGCGGTCGAGCTCGGCCACGAATATCTGGTGCTGACCGACCACTCGCCGCGGCTGACCGTGGCCAACGGCCTGTCGCCGGAGCGGTTGCGCAAGCAGCTCGACCGGGTCGCCGCGCTCAACGAGGCATTGCCCGAGGGCTTCCGGGTGCTCACCGGCATCGAGGTCGACATCCTCGACGACGGCTCGCTCGACCAGGAGGACGAGCTGCTGGCCCGGCTCGACGTGGTGGTCGGCTCGGTGCACAGCAAACTGCGCGACGAGTCGCCCTGGATGACCCGGCGGATGGTGCGGGCGATCGCCAACCCGCACCTCGACATCCTCGGCCACATGACCGGCCGCAAGGTGTCCGCGGCCGGCGAGGGCGACCGCGGGCACCGGGCCGGCCGCACCCGGCCGCCGAGCACGTTCGAGCTCGACAAGGTGATCGAGGCGTGCCTCGAGCACGGCAAGGCCATCGAGATCAACTCCCGGCCCGACCGGCTCGACCCGCCCAAGCGGATGCTGACCGTCGCGGTCGAGGCCGGCTGCCTGTTCACCATCGACACCGACGCGCACGCGCCGGGCCAGCTCGACTGGCTGCGCAACGGCTGCGAGCGGGCCGCCCTGTGCGGGGTGCCGGCCGAGCGGGTGGTCAACACCTGGCCGATGGAACGGCTGCTCGAGTGGACCGCGGGGCATAAATGAGCGGGGCATAAATAAGTAGCGTCCCTACCGTAGGGTCGCAGGGTGGGACGAATTGACGACCTCGCCGACCGTTACGTCACCGAGTGGGCCGAGCTGAGCCCGACCGGTGCGACCTATGTGGGCATCGCCGGCCATGACGACAAGACCGACGACCTTTCTCCGGAGGGCTTCGAGGCCCAGGCCGAGCACGTCCGGCGCACCCTCAACGACCTCGACGTGATCGAGCCCGAACACGAGGCCGAGCAGGTGGCGAAGGACGCCATGATGGAGCGCCTCGGCCTCGAGCTCGCCACCTACGACGCCGGCTACACCAAGAGCGCGGTCAGCGTGATCTCCAGCGGGCTGCACGGCCTGCGCGGGGTGTTCGACGTCATGCCCACCGAGGGCGACGAGGCGGTGGCCAACATCGCGGCCCGGCTCAACGGCTTCGCCCCCGCGATCGAGCAGTACAAGACGACCCTGCGGGAAGAGGCGGCGGCCGGCCGGGTCAGCGCCCGCGCTCAACTGCTGGCCGTCGCCGAGCAGTGCGACGCCTGGACCGACCCGGCGCGCGACAACTTCTTCCACGGCCTGGCCGGCCGGCTGACCGCGAGCGGCGCGCTGACCACCGAGCTCGAGCGCGGCGCCGCGGCGGCGACGGCGGCCACCGCCGGCTTCGCGGCGTTCCTGCGTGACGAGCTGGCCCCGGTCGGCCGCGACAAGGAGGCGGCCGGGGCGGAGCGGTACTCGCTGGCCTCGCAATACTTCCTCGGCGCCAAGGTCGACCTGCACGAGACGTACCTCTGGGGCTTCGCCGAGCTGCACCGGCTGGAGCGCGAGATGGCCGTGGTCTCGGCGGCGATCGCCGGCTCCGGCGCGACGGTCGACGACGCGGTGGCCTTGCTCGACGCCGACCCGGCCCGGCGCATCCCGGGCAAGGAGGCCTTCCGCGACTGGATGCAGGCGCTCGCCGACAAGGCGATCAGCGAGCTGAACGGCACGCATTTCGACATCGAGCCGCCGGCCCGCAAGATCGAGTGCTGCCTGACCCCGACCAGCGACGGCGGCATCTACTACACCGGCCCGAGCGAGGACTTCTCCCGTCCCGGCCGGATGTGGTGGGCGGTCCCCGAGGGGATCACCGAGTTCTCCACCTGGCGCGAGGTCACGACCGTCTACCACGAGGGCGTGCCTGGCCACCACCTGCAGGTCAGCCAGACGATGCTCCGCAAGGACCTGCTCAACCGCTGGCGGCGGCTGCTCTGCTGGTGCTCGGGGCACGGCGAGGGCTGGGCGCTCTACGCCGAGCGGCTGATGGACGAGCTGGGCTACCTGGAAGACCCGGGCGACCGGCTCGGCATGCTCGACGGCCAGGCGCTGCGCGCAGCCCGCGTGATCGTCGACATCGGCATGCACCTGGAGTACGAGATCCCCCGGGACAACCCGTTCGGCTTCCACCCCGGCGAGCGCTGGACGCCCGAGCTGGGCTGGGAGTTCCTGCGCGGGCACGTGCGGATGGCCGACGAGGTGCTGCGCTTCGAGTGGAAGAGGTATCTCGGCTGGCCGGGGCAGGCCCCGTCGTACAAGGTCGGCGAGCGGATCTGGATGCAGGCGCGCGAGGAGACGAAACAGCGCAAGGGCGCCGATTTCGACCTCAAGGCCTTCCACCGTGACGCGCTCAACCTGGGTTCGCTCGGCCTCGACCCGCTGCGCAAGGCCCTCGCCCGGCTGTGACCGCTTCGGGCTTTTCCCCGGTGAAAACCGGGGAAAAGCCCGTTTTGCGTTGCGGGCCATCATTACGCAGTGCAATTGCCATTCCTATGAGCAATCGTACGACTACTCTGCGTCAATAGCGTTCCGAGTCATAATCGTTACCCATTGCGAATCTTGTATCTTTCTCAAGGCCCGCCCTGCCGTTACCATCTCCGCGGTGGCCAACCGGCTCCGGAAGCGCTGTGCGCTGCGACTTCGGCCCGACTTAACGGTCGGTAAACGCACGCGAACGGAGTCCGACGGCGGCCGGTGGCATCCCCCGATCAGCCGAGAGAATTCTGCCCCTTGGAAAGGGGCTTCCTGAGGATTTCTCGGATAGATTGGCCCGGATCCGTGCGCCCAACCGGCTACGGACAGTAGCCGTCACCCACGGCTCATCGCGTGTTGCATGGCGGAGGACGAAAGCAATGAACAGCCGGCGAACCCGTTTACGCTCCGCTCTCGCGGTGATTTTGACGGTTTTGGTGCTTGTGCCGAGTGCGGTCCTGTTCGGCCGCGTTTGGCAGGAGAACTCACATCAGCGGGCGCAGACTGACCTGGAGAAGAAGGGCGTGG
The DNA here is from genome assembly GCF_042664765.1 of Paractinoplanes rhizophilus. NCBI lineage: Bacteria > Bacillati > Actinomycetota > Actinomycetes > Micromonosporales > Micromonosporaceae > Paractinoplanes > Paractinoplanes rhizophilus. The sequence continues at coordinate 40,918 of NZ_JBHTBJ010000030.1, forward strand.
AATACATCACCGCCCTCACTCCGCTGATCAGCGCGCTTGCCGAGGCACAGTCCTCGGCCGTACAGGGGGTGTCGGCGCCGCCCGACTCGCTCAACGCGGCGGTGGCCAAGGTCGCGGCCGCCGACGCCAGCCTCGGCGACGACCTCAAGACCAGGGAGCGCTGGGCCGACCTCAATGCCAAGATCGCCAAGCTGCCCAAGGCGACCGGCGGCAGCCTCGCGATCCTGCAGGCCCACATCGAGGTCGCCGACCTGGCGATCGCCCTCTACGGCGCGGTCCGGCGCAACTCCGAGCTCAACCGCGACCCGGACAGCGACATCTCCAACCTGCAGCAGGCGGTGGCGGTCGACATGCCGACCACGGTCTCGCGGGTGAGCCGGATGGGCGACTGGGCGAACATCCTGCAGACCGCGAACGCCAAGACCCGCGGCACCATCGCGGTGCAGTTCGGTCAAGAGGTGCTCGCCGTGCAGGACTCGGTCAACTCGCTGACCGAGAACCTCCAGGCCGCCGTCGACAACACCAAGAGCCCGACGCTGAGCGGCTCGCTGGTCACCACGCTCGACTCGTTCCGCCGTGGCGTCGAGTCGATGACCCGAGGCGCCAACCCGGGCGGCACGCCGAACGTGGCCACCATGTCCACCGCGCAGACCGCCCTGCAGACCGCGCTGAACGCGCTGGCCGGCGTCACGCTCAAGGAGATGGCCAAGCTGCTCGACGACCGGTCGAGCTCGCTGTCCTACCGGCGGGCCGAGGCGCTCGCCATGGGCCTGCTCGCGATCCTGCTGGTGCTCGCCGCGCTGGTCTGGCCGGCCATCGGCCGCCGCCGCGACCATGGGCCGGGCACGCCCGGCATCGGCGAGTCCACCCGGGACATCCCGGCCGGCCGGCCCCCGGCCCCGGCCGCGTACGGCGGCCAGTACGACCTCACCCCGGCCTACGGCGACAACGACCCGACACGGCGGGAGCGGTCCGGTGCTCTTCGGTAAGTTCCGCATCCTGGGCAAGCTCGCCCTTCTCGTCCTCGTTCCCCTGCTCGGCGTCGTGGCGCTGAGCGTGCCGATCATCGTCACCCGTATCAGCGACGCCCAGGACGCGCAGAAGACGTCGGACGCCGTCCAGCTCGCCACCCGCGTCAGCACCGCCGTGCAGGAGCTCCAGGAGGAGCGCCTGCTCTCGATCGGCTTCCTGTTCGGGCTCATCCAGCAGCCCGAGCTGGTCGTACAGAGCGCCAAGGCCACCGACGCGGTCGCCCGCATCGAGGACGGCGGCAACCAGCCGATCAGCAAGGAGCTGCACAAGGCCGTCCGCGGCGCGGCCCGCCTGGAGAACACCCGGCAGAACGTGCTCAACCCGGGCGCGATCCGCCCGGACACCCTGGTCACCGACTTCACCAACGTGATCACGCCGCTGATCAACGGCCTGGCGCTCTCCTCGACCGCCGACCTGACCACCGGCGTCGGCCGGCAGGTCTTCGCGCTCGAGCAGGCGCTGCGAACCGACGACATGATCAGCCAGGCGTCCGGTTACCTGGTGGTCGCGACGATCACCAAGCAGCCCGGATTCGTCAGCCTCTTCTACTCGACGCTGGTGCAGCTGCAGCAGGTGATCGCGAACGCGCAGGCGTTCTTCACCGACGCGCAGTACAAGCTGTACCTCGGCGCCCAGGACGCGTTCTCGTCCCGGGTCGGGTCCGACTTCCTCGTCCAGGCCGCGATCGACCCGGGCACGGCGGTCAACTCGCTGAACATCAAGACGCTGTTCCCGTCGCTGCGGTCGGTGCTCGTTCTCGGTGGCTTCGTGGAGAAGCGAGTCGCCGCGGACGTGGACCAGATCGTGACCAACAACCGGGACACGGCGCTCCGGGACGCCTTCCTCATCGGTGGCGGATCGCTGATCCTGCTGCTCCTGGTGGTCTCGCTGAGCATCTTCATGGCCCGCGCGGTCGCCCGGCCGCTGCGCCGCCTGACCGTCTCGGCCGACCGCATCGCCCGCGCCGCCGAGGCCGAGCTCGAACGCGTCGCCGACGACGAAGCGGAGACGGTACGCCCGATCCGCCTCGACCCGGTCGACGTCGAGGCCCAGGACGAGATCGGCGACCTGGCCCGCGCGTTCGACCGGGTGCAGACCACCGCCGTGCGGCTGGTGGAGCGCCAGGTGGCCGGCCGGCGCAACGTGGCGCAGATGTTCGGCCACGTCGGGCGGCGTACCCAGAACCTGGTCGGCCGCCAGCTCGCCCTGATCGACAACCTGGAGCGCAAGGAGACCGACAGCGACCGGCTCCGCGAGCTCTACCGGCTCGACCACATGTCGTCCCGCCTCGGCCGGAACGCGTCCTCGCTGGTCGTGCTCTCCGGTGGGGCCGGCGCCAACGAGCACATGGCGCCGCTGTCGCTGTCCGACGTCGTCCGCCTCGCCCTCGGTGAGATCGAGGACTACACCCGGGTGGACGTCGAGGTCCCCGAGGAGATCGTGGTCGTGCCGGCCATCCTCGCCGACCTGACCCTGCTGCTCGCCGAGCTCATGGAGAACGCCACCGCGTTCTCCCCGCCGCACACCCGGGTGCTGATCACGGCGGCCGAGCTGCGCGGCGGCGCCCGCCTGGCGATCATCGACAACGGGCTCGGCATGACGCCCGAGCGCATGGCCGAGGAGAACGCCCGGCTCACCCGCCGTGAGCGCCTCGACCTGGTGCCCACCGAGGTGCTCGGCCTCTTCGTGGTCGGCCGGCTCGCCCGCCGGCACGGCATCGAGGTCACGCTGACCGACACCCCCGGCGGCGGCGTCACGGTCTGGGTCGACCTGACCCCGGCGCACCTGATCTCCCGGGTGCCCAGCAGCACGATGGCGGCGCCGATGCCGTCGTTCCTGGGCGGGCCGGCCCCGGCGCCGACCCACCACACGGCGGAGTTCGCCCAGGTGATCGCCGGTTCCGCGGCCCGGGCCTCGGTGCCCGGCAGCCAGCTGCCGTTCGACGCCAACGTGCTCGAGCGAGCCACCCGCACCCTCGAATCCGGTGGGTCGTGGAACGCTTTCGCGGCCCCGCACGCCAACGCCGGCCCGGCCCTGGCGGCGCCGGCGGTCGAGGCGCTGCCGGCGGCCCCGGTCGAGGCCGAGCCGGTGTACGAGGCGGAGCCGGTCTGGGCCCCGGCGCAGGTCTATCAGCAGCCGGCCCAGCCGTACCAGCAACCCGCCCAGCCCTACCAGCCGCCGGCCCAGCCCTACCAGCCGGCCGAGTCCTATCAGCAGTCGTCGGCGCCCTCCTACGAGCAGCCGGTCTCGCCGCCGCCCGGGTACGACCTGGGCGCGCCGGTCGCCGGCCGGGTGCCGGCCTCGCTGCCGGAGCTGCCCGCGGCCGGTCCGTCGGCGTGGAACCAGCAGCCGGCCGAGGCGCCCCAGCCGACCTGGAACTCCCCGGCCCCGGAGGCACCGGCCATTCCACATCAGCGCATCGACGAGGACACCCGGTACGGCGCGCCGGCGCCGCAGGCGTACGCCCAAAAGGATCCCTACGCCCGGCCGGACAGCTACGCCCAGCCGGACAGCTACGCCCAGCCCGCGCCGGAGCGTGGGACCGGCGGCGGACCGCTTCGCCGGCGAGTTCCCGGCAGCCAGCTGCCGGCCGAGCCGGTCGACCGGCCGACCATCGCACCGCCGTCACAGGACGACGCGGCCGCCGCGCGCGCCGCGTTCGACGCCTTCGAAGCCGGCGTCAGCCGTGCCCAGTGGGACGTCGCCGAGACCGAGATGACGGCCCCGCCGTCGGCCGGTCACGCACCCCTCGCCCGCCGGGTTCCGGGTGCCACCCTTCCGCGGGACGTGCAAAACACCCCGCCCCCGCCCGCTCCGGCACCTCCGCTCGATCCGGATGCCGCCCGAGCACTGATGGAACAGTTCGAGTACGGAGTCGCACTCGCACTGAACGAAACTCAGCCACAACCCGAGGGACAACCGCGATGACTAGCCCCTACTCCACGGAAACCGGCAACGGCTACGGCCAGGCCCAGCTAAGTGCCGAGGCGAAGACCTTCAACTGGCTCCTGGACTCGTTCACCTCCGGCACCGCGGGCGTGATCGAGGCCATCGCCGTCTCCTCCGACGGCTTGCTGATGGCGATGTCCGCGATCAAGGACCGGCCGAACGCCGAGCGGCTCGCCGCGGTCGTCTCGGGCCTGACCAGCCTGTCCGGCGGCGCCGCCAGCTGGTATCGGCTGGGCGCGCTGAACCGGGTCATCATCGACATGGCGGAGGGCTATCTCCTGGTCACCGCGATCAGCGCGGGATCGGTGCTCGGCGTCATCGCGGACCGCTCGGCCAACCTGGGCACCCTCGCGTACGAGATGACGCTGTTCGCCACTCGCGCCGGCGGCGCCCTGAGCCCGCGTCTGATCGCGGAATTGAAGAACGCCGTCCAGCAATGACCTACCCGGACGCTGACGACCCGGCACACCCGGCTCGCCCGAGTGTCCGGCCCTTCCTGCAGTCTGGCCTCCCGTCGGCCGGCGGCTACCGCCCCACATCCCTGGGTGAACCGCCGGTCGACGAGTCGGCCACGACACTGCGCCCGTTCGTCATCACGTCCGGGCGCACCGACGGCGCCGATCCCGACATCGGGATGGAAACCCAGGTGACCGTCAACCACGCCGCAGTGCCCATGCGGCTCTCGCCGGAGATGCGCGCCATCGTTGCGCTCTGTGGCGAGCCATTGTCCGTGGCGGAGATCTCCGCCCGGCTGCGTCTGCACCTCGGCGTCACCCGGATCCTCGTCGGCGACCTGCGCGCCGCGGGCCAGCTGGACGTCCATGTGCTGGACAACGAGACCCCCGACCCCGAAACCATCATGCGAGTGATCCGTGGACTTCGAGCAATCACCTGACCACTACGTCGGCACCGCCCGGGTGGGTAGCGGCGGCAAGCCGAAGAAGGCGCCGGTCCCGGTAAAGATCATCGTGGCCGGCGGATTCGGTGTCGGAAAGACGACAACCGTGGGCGCCATCTCGGAGATCTCCCCGCTCACCACCGAGGCGGAGATGACCTCGGAGTCGGTCGGCATCGACAATCCCGGCCAGGCGACCATGAAGACGACCACGACCATCGCCATGGACTTCGGCGTCCTCACGATCGACCAGACGCTGAAGCTCTACATCTTCGGCACGCCCGGCCAGTCGCGCTTCGCGTTCATGTGGGACGACCTGATCAAGGGCGCCCTGGGCGCATTGGTGGTGGTGGACACGGCTCGGATCGACGACTGCTACCCCGCCGTGGACTACTTCGAGCGGGCCGGTCTGCCGTTCGTGGTCGGCGTGAACACGTTCAACGGGCAGATGAACTACAACCTCGAGGAGGTGCGCTGGGCGCTCGCTGTGCGTGACGATGTGCCGGTTCTCTCGTTCGACGCGCGGTTCCGCGCCTCGGTCCGGGACGCCCTGCTCGTGGTTCTGGACCAGGCTCTCGACAAGGCGATCCGCGCCAGGTCCACGTAGGGTGTGCGCCGCGTCGCGCAGATCGAGGTTTTCAAATCGGCCTTCCAGCGGGCAGAGTGGATGCGAACCACCCGTAGAGGAAGGACGGTGACGTGCGAGGCGGACTGGACGACGCGCTCGACAAGCTCGCGCGCCGCGATGAGCTGCGCAGGCGCGCCGCGAGTGAGGCTACCGGGACCTCACCGGCTGTGACGGAGCTGGTCGAGGCGATCGCTGGAGTCGTGGCACGCCATCCGGAGCTGGGCGTGACCGTCGGCGCGGAGGGCTCGGGCGATCCGGTTCTGCTGCACTTCTTCTTCGCCGAGGGCCAGGTGCAGGTCAACGCCGACATCCCGGTGCCGCCGGCCTCGGCCGCCCCCGCACCCCGGCACGCCGACATCGTCGATGTGGATCTCGACGATCCGCTGGTCGAGGATCCCTACCCGGCGCGGCCGGTCTCGCCGCCCGCTTCGCCGGCCGGCGAGCCGCGGCGGATGAGCCATGACGACCAGGATCGCTACGGTCCGGCTCATTACGGGTACGCGGAACCGAGCGCCCGCGACGCATACTATGCCGACTCCGACACGGCCGAGCGCCGTTACGGCTCGTTCGACTCCCCACCACCGGCCGACGACCTGCGACACCCGGCGCGCGATCCCGGCGAGACCTCCCGTGACCTGGGCGCCCGCATGCGCGACCTGGGCATGGCCGCCCGCGACGCGGCCTCGAACGGCCCGGGCGCCGGCGGTCCGGTGTCCGACCCGCTCGCCGGCGGCCCGATTCCCGGCGGCCCGGTTTCCGGCGGCCCGGTTTCCAGCGGCCCGGTTTCCAGCGGCCCGGTTTCCAGCGGCCCGGTTTCCAGCGGTCCCGTCTCCGGCGGCGCGGCCCCGGCCTATCCGCCGCACCCCTTCGCGGCCACCCCGCCGCCGCCGGTGCCACCGCAGAGCTCGGGGCCCGACCTGCAGACCCACCGCATCCAGGCGGACCAATATCGCGCGCCCGCCGAGCCGGCGGCCCACGAGCGGATGGCTCCGCAGCGCGGTGGCGCCATGCCGACCCCGCTCCCCAAACCGATCCCGCTGCAGGTCGAGCGCCCCGAGGAGACCGAGCTGGCGGCCCGCCGGCTCGCCGCGCTGCTGCGTGACGACCCCTCGCTGCTCAACAACACCCCGCGCGACTAGCAACTCTGCGTAGCATTCATCGCGATCCTCGACATTGCGTAGCGTAGTTGCATCTCCGGAGGTTTTCGCCGGTTAGGCCAGCTCTGGGACGTCTGGGCTGGGCCGTTCGGCCACAATGAGTGGGGACGGCTTGCCTCACGCTCCGTGACTGCATAGCGTCCAACGAGCCGCTGACCCCCGCAGTTCCGGAGACGATATGACGATGCCCGAAGTCCACCTCGCCGGTGGCACGTGCGCCGAGGCCCTCCGGCTCGCCCCGGTCGCCATCGCCATGCGTGCGCAGGGCCTGGTCACCCCGGTGCTGATCGCCGCCAGCCCGGAGCCCACCGCCGTGGCGCGCACCTGGATCGCCTGCGGGCTCGCCGCCGACATCACGCTGCCGGCCTCGGCCGGCCACTCGGCGGCGATCCGCCGGTACGACCAACTGTGGGCCGCGCGCACCCCGGCCGCCGTGGTCGTGCGCGGCGACAACCTCGGTGCGGCGCTGGCCGCGTACTGGCGCCGCGTGCCGATCATGCACATGGACGCCGGACGGCGCTCCGGCTCGCTGGTGGCCGACGACGCCGACGCCGACCGCCGGCTGCTCGCGCAGGTCGCGACCGTACATCTGGCCGCCGCGCCGCTGGCCGCGATGAACCTGCTCGACGAGCGGGTCGTACCCGGCGACGTGCTGCTCACCGGCGGCACCGCGGTGGAGGGGACCCGGCTGATGGCCGGGCGCACGAAGCGGCCCGCCAAGCCCCGGGCCAACCGGGTGGTGGTGGCCGGCGCCGGCGCCGCGAACGAGCCGGTACGGGCGGCCATGCTGGCGATCGCCGCCCAGCACCACGACCTCGATGTGATCGGCGGGCTGTCGATGCCGTACCCGGAGCGGTCCCGGCTGATCGCGGTCGCCGACGTGGTAGTCACCGACGACGTGGACCTGGCCGAGGAAGCGCTCGCCGCCGGGACCGCGGTGCTGGTGCCGGGCGAGGGTGGCGGGCTGACCGAGGCCATCCACGCCGGCAGCGCTCGACCGGTCGACGCCGAGGCCGGCGAGATCGTGGCGGCGATGGCCGAGTTGCTGGAGAGCCGGGTGCGACGCGACTCCCTGGGCCTGGGCGGCAGCCCGTACGGCGATGGCCTGGCCGCCGTCCGCATCGCGCAAGCCACCGCGGCCCTGCTCGGCCACGGCCAGTTCCCCGACCCGATGCCGGCCCGGCCCGAAGCCGGCGTCGCCCACTTCTAGTCGCCCACTTCAAGGAGACGAAACGATGGACGTCATCGGATTCTGGACCCGGTCGTGGACCAGCGACGACCCCGCCGCCGTGCGCAAGCTGCTCGCCCCCGACGTCGAGGTGGAGTGGAACCTGGACGCCCCGGTCGACGACGAGGAGTTGCTGCAGGTGCAGCATCGGATCGCGGGGTTCGCCGACAAGGTCACGGTGGCCGGCGAGACGCTCGCCGAGGACGGGGCGACGCTCGTCTACGACCTGGTCGCGCCGTTCGGCACCGCGCGGATGGTCGAGTTCCTGGCGGTCGCGGACGGGCGCATCACCGAGGTGCGCCAGGTGTACGACGTGACGCTGACCGACCGCTACTTCCCCGGCCTGTACGACAACTAGAAAACCTGTCGTACCCCGCGACTAGCGTGCTCGGCATGGCATATGACTTCCAGGTGGTCGTCGACAGCGCCGATCCGCACGCCCTGGCCGACTGGTGGGCCGAGACGCTCGAGTGGCAGCTCGAGGAGCAGGACGAGGCCTTCATCAAGGACATGGTGGCCCGCGGCTTCGCGACCGACGACGAGACCAAGACCCACAACGGCAAGCTGGTGTGGCGCACCGGGGCGGCGATCCGCCACCCCGAGTCCGGTCGGCGCGTGCTCTTCCAGGGCGTGCCCGAGCCCAAGACGGTGAAAAATCGCGTCCACGTCGACGTACGGGCGGGCGACGAGCGCCGCGACGCCGTGCGCGACGCCCTGGTCGCGCGCGGCGCCACGTTCCTCTATTCGCAGTCGCAGGGGCCGTTCTCGTGGCACACGATGGCCGACATCGAGGGCAACGAGTTCTGCGTCAGCTGACCGGCAGGTTGCGGTGGAGCACGGCGAACAGGTTGACCCAATGCCGCTCCTCGGCGCCGGCGTCGTATGCCGCCGTGTCGCTCATCGTGAAGCCGTGCGGCGCGCCCTCGTAAAGCTCCGAGGTGTAGGTGACGCCCGCGTCCTCGAGGGCCGCCTCCAGCGTCTTGATCTGCTCGGGCGTGTTCGACCGGTCGTGGTCGGCATGGGCGAAATAGACCTCGCCGGTGATGCTGCCGACCGCCAGGTGCGGGCTGTCCGGGTCGTCGCTGACGACGCCGCCGGCGTGGAAGCTGGCGAGCGCCTTGATCCGGTCGGGGTGGGCCTCGATGGCGCGCAGCGCGTTGCGCCCGCCCATGCAGTACCCGACGGCCACGACCGGCCCGGCCGCGACGCCCGGCTGCGCGGCGAAGAAGTCGAGGTACGAGCCGGTGTCCGCGGCGACTCGCGCCGGCGTGAGCCGCTGCATCATCGGCACGAGCCGGGCGAAGGCGGCGCCGCGCTTCTCCGGGTCGGTCAGCTCCTCGGCGGTGACCAGCGGGCCGCTCGCGCTGCGGTAAAAGAGGTTGGGCACCAGCACGGCATAACCGCGCTCGGCGATCCGCTCGGCCATCTCGGCGAGCCGGGGCCGCAAGCCGAACGCGTCCATGAACATCAGCACGCCGGGGAACGGGCCATCGCCGTCCGGCCTGACCAGGTACGCTTCCGCCGTGCCGTCGGCGGTCGGCACCTGCACAGTCGTGGTCTGCATGTGCGCAACCTAGCACCAACCGGGGATATCTCCCCGTCTCGTCGTACCCTGTCCTCCATGGCCAATCGACTGCGCGCGGACGCGGAGCGCAACCGCGCCGCGCTTCTCGCCGCGGCCCGAGAGATCTTCGGCGCGCACGGGCTGGACGCGTCGCTCGACGAGATCGCCCGGCGGGCCGGCGTGGGCAACGCGACGCTGTACCGCCGCTTCCCCACCCGCCGCGACCTGATCGCCGAGGTGTTCGCCGGCCAGATGACCGAGTACGTGGAGCTGGCCGAGCTCGCCCTGCACGAGCCCGACCCGTGGGCCGCGTTCGTCGGATATCTCACCCGCCTCTTCGAGCTGCAGGCCACCGACCGCGGCCTCTCCGAGCTGCTGGTCTCGACGTCGTTCGACGACGACGAGCGACTCTCGGCGCTGCGCGCGGCCGCCCAGCGCGGCGCCAGCGAGGTCATCGCCCGGGCACAGCAGGCCGGGGCGCTCCGGGCCGATTTCACCCGGCACGACCTGAGCATCTTGATGCGGGCCAACGCGGGCGTGGTGAGCGCGTCCCTCGAGCCGGACGCCTGGAAACGCCAGCTCGTGCTGCTGCTGGACGGCCTGGCGCGGCGGTGACGCGGCGGCCACAAGCGGTCATTTAAGGATCTTTAAGGTCCGTACAAGGTCGTTTAAACAGGTCACGGCCAAGAATCGACTCCCGTCGTCAACCCCTGCGATCGGAGTCACCCATGCAACGCAGCCGTCTGCGTCTCGCCATCTACGCCTCGGCGGCCGTCGTCGCCGTGGCCGGTGGCGTCGGCGCGGCCGTCGCGGCCACCACCCCGACCACCACGGCCGCGGGCGTCCTCACCGCCACCTTCAGCACGGACAGCGACTGGGGCACGGGCTATCAGGCGAGGTACACGATCACCAACGGCACCGGCGCGGCGGTGAACGGCTGGCAGCTGGTCTTCGGGCTGCCCTCGACCGCGAAGCTCGGCAGCTTCTGGGACGCCACGATCACCACCGCGGGCGGGGTCTCGACGGCGAAGAACCCGAGCTGGGCCACCACGATCCCGGCCGGCGGCCGCGCCGAGTTCGGGTTCGTCGTGGCCGGTAGCGGCGCGCCGACCAGCTGCACGATCAACGGCGCGTCCTGCTCCGGCGGCACAGCGCCGACCGCACCGGTCACCACCAAGCCGACGACGGCGCCCACCACCGCGCCGACGACCGGGCCGACGACTGGGCCGACGACTGGGCCGACGACTGGGCCGACGACTGGGCCGCCGACGACGGCGCCCACCACCAAGCCCCCGGTGACCGCGCCCACCTCGGCCCCGAGCGGCGGGAAGGTGCTCGTCGCCCCGTACGTCGACATGGGTTTGCTCTCGAACGGCTCGACCACCCTGGCCCAGCTCGGCAGCGGCGGGAACCTCAAGTCCTTCAGCCTGGCGTTCGTGACCAGCGTGGGCTGCAAGGCGAGCTGGTTCAACGCCTTCGACCCGCGGCAGAAGCAGTTCGCCGACCAGATCGCGGCGGTGCGCGCGGCCGGCGGTGACGTGAAGGTCTCGTTCGGCGGCGCGACCGGCATCGAGCTCGCCCAGGCCTGCGCCAGCGTCTCGGCGTTGCAGGCCGAGTACCAAGCGGTCGTCTCGGCCTACGACCTCAGGTACATCGACCTGGACATCGAGGGCGCGGCCGTGGCCGACCCGACCACGATCGCCCGCCGCTCGACCGCGCTGGCGGCCCTGCAGAAGGCCAACCCCGGCCTGAAGATCTCGCTCACCCTGCCGGTGCTGCCCGAGGGACTCACCGCGGACGGCTTGAACGTGGTCAAGTCGGCCAAGAACGCGGGCGTGGACCTGGATCTGGTCAACATCATGGCGATGGACTACGGGCGGGCCGGCCAGGACTACGGAGACCTCGCGATTCAGGCGGTCAAGAGCACCAAAGACCAGATCAAGTCCGTGTACGGCACCAGCGACGCGGCCGCGTTCAAGATGGTCGGCGTGACCCCGATGCTGGGCGTCAACGACGATCAGGGCACATTCCTCCCGAGCGACGCCCGGGACCTGGTGGCCTTCGCGAACGCCAACCACCTCGGGTTCGTCTCGTTCTGGGAGCTGAACCGCGACAAGAACGCCTGCTCGGGCGCGCTGTTCCAGTGCACCAACGTGGCACAGGCGCCGCTCGAGTTCAGCAAGATCTTCGCCGGCTTCACCGGCTGATCGGGCTTTGCTCTCATCCCCAAAAGGTAGGAAGCGCGCGGCTCCGGGCCCCCACCCGGAGTCGCGCGTTTTCCGTTACTTGAACCCTCGGCCCGCGGTGGCCAGCGCCTCCTCGGCCATCTGCCACAGCGGGGTGCCGGCGGGCGCCTCGAGCCACATGTTCAGCGAGACGCGCAGGGCCACCAGGAAGGTGGCGGCGGTCATCCGAGCGCGTACCCCTCTCGGGTCGTCCTCGGCCATCCGGGCCGAGACCTCGGCGGCCAGATCGCGCTCGACCGCGGCGAAGGTCTGCACCTGGGCCGCGATCAGCGTCGGATGGCTGCGCAGCAGCCGGCCCTGCACCACCAGCTGCGGATCGAGCTCACCCAGCTCGCCGGTGAAGGCGGCGGCGGCCGCGGTCAGGGCCGTCCACGGCGACTCGCTCGCCGGGCGGGCCCGCACCATCTCGATCAGGCTCTGCACGCGCCGGAAGTCGCCGTACATCAGCGCTTCCTCTTTGCTGCCGAAGTAGTTCGAGAACGTGCGCCGCGAGACGCCGGCCTCGTCGGCGATCGCCTCGACGGTGATCCGGTCGAGGCCGTGCTCGGTCGCCAGGCGCACCGCCGCGTCGTGCAGGGCCTGCCGGGTCGCGGCCTTCTTGCGCTCTCGGAGGCCCGGCTCCGCCGTCGTGCTCATGACCTGAGCCTACCGGCCGGTGACTTACTTCTCAATGCGAAAGATTGCGCAATGCGCAAGCTTGGCCGATTGTTGCATGTGACAACCACATCCAGGAGGTCGGGCGCGATGAGCGCGAAACCCATGAACCACCGCCAGATCATGGAGGCCCTGTCCGGCCTCCTGCTGGTGCTCTTCGTCGCGATGGCCTCGTCGACGATCGTCTCCACCGCGCTGCCGAAGATCATCGGGGCGCTCGACGGCAACCAGACCCAGTACACCTGGGTCGTCACGGCCAGCCTGCTCACCGCCACCGCATCCACCCCGATCTGGGGCAAGCTCGCCGACCTGTACAGCAAGAAGCTGCTGGTGCAGATCTCGATCGTGGTGTTCGTGCTCGGCTCGATCATCGCCGGCTTCAGCCAGACCGCCGGCCAGCTCATCGCGGCCCGCGCCTTCCAGGGCCTCGGCATGGGCGGCGTGCAGGCGCTCGTCCAGGTCGCGATCGCCGCGATGATCCCGCCCCGGGAGCGCGGCCGGTACAACGGCTACCTCGGCGGTGTCATGGCCGTCGCCACGGTCGGGGGCCCGCTGCTCGGCGGCGTCATCGTCGATACGGCGTGGCTCGGCTGGCGATGGTGCTTCTTCATCGGCGCGCCGGTCGCGGTGATCGCCCTGGTGGTGCTGCAGAAGACGCTCAACCTCGCGGTCATCAAGCGGGACCACGTCAAGGTCGACTACGTCGGCGCCACGCTGATCGCGCTCGGCGTCAGCACCCTGCTCGTCTGGGTGTCGTTCGTGGACAGCTCGTTCGCGTGGCTCTCCTGGCAGACGTACGCGATGGTGGGTCTCGGTTTGTTGATTTTGGCCGTGGCCGTCCGGGTCGAGACCCGGGTCGCGGAGCCGGTGGTCCCGCTGCCGATCGTCAAGCAGCGCGACACCGCCCTCGCGATCGTGGCGAGCCTCGCGGTCGGCATGGCGATGTTCGGCGGCGCGGTCTTCCTCGGCCAGTACTTCCAGATCGGCCGGGGCTACAGCCCGACCGAGGCGGGCCTGCTGACCATCCCGATGATGGCCGGCGTGCTGGTCTCGTCGACCGTCGCCGGGCGCCTGATCAGCAAGAGCGGCCGGATCAAGCCGTACATCGTCGCCGGCACGCTGATCCTGGTCGGCGGCTTCGCCGGCCTCTCGACTCTCGACCACGACACCAGCCTCTGGTACGTGGGCGGCGCCATGGCCCTGGTCGGCATCGGCGTCGGCATGTCGATGCAGAACCTGGTGCTGTCGGTGCAGAACACAGTGGCGCTCAGGGACATCGGTGCGGCGTCGTCGACGATCGCCTTCTTCCGCTCGCTGGGCGGCACAATCGGCGTCTCGGTGCTCGGCGCGGTGCTGGCCCACCGGGTCACCGACAACCTGACCCACGAACTGGCCGCGGCCGGCATGCCCGCCGGCGGCGACGCGGCCGCGTCCAGCTCGCTCAATCTGTCGGCCCTGCCCGAGACGGTCCAGCATTTGGTTCACGTCGCGTACGGCGACGCCACCGGCCACATCTTCCTGATCTCGGCGGCCATCGCGGTGGTCGGCGTGATCGCTGCCCTGCTGATGAAGCCCACCGCGTTGCGCTCAACGGTCGACCTCATCGCGCCGGCCGACGAGACCCCGCCGACCCGCACCGCCGCCTCGGTCTCGGAGCTTGCGGGTGCCGCCGCGGCGAAGGCGGCCCCGATCCCGGCCGAGGCCCTGCCCCGCTGACCCGACCCGTGCTCTTCAGGAAGCGGCGTCCCCATTGGCGGGGGCGCCGCTCTCTCGGTCCAGGGCCACATATGTGGCGTCGTCCCGATCGGGCCGCCGCCAGATCACGGCGGCGGTCGGGCGGACGTGCTCGGACTCGGGCCATCGCATCTCGTACAGACCGACACCGCCGGCCGCGACGAGCCGGTCGAGCGCACCCTGGGCGATGTGTCGCCGCTCCTCCGCCGGCAGACCGGAGTCGGCGAGCAGCTCGATGAACTCATAGAGGCCCACGCTGGAGACGTCCAGCAAGTCGTTGACTTCCTGCACCAACCAGTCGACGGTTTCGTCACTCACAATGTCGGGTTTCCTTCGAGGGGAATCTTGACCGGTTTCCGGCCGCCCTGCGAGACCACGGCGTACGGGCCCCAGGTGACCGGATCGGCGCGCGACCCGGGTGGATAGCCCGGCATGATCCTAATTTGCCGGCCATGGTGGCCCGGGTCGCGATATACCTCGCCGCCGCCACGCGCCGAATTGTCCTTGGCCCAGGCGTCGGGGATGCGAGCACGGACGTCATCGGCGCTCTGCCCACGCAGCTCCTGCGGATCGAACTCCTTCGGGCCGCCGATCTTCTCGGGCGGCCCCGGCTTCTTGGGCGGTTGGGGCTCATCGGCCGGCTGGGGCTTGCTGGCCGGTTTGGGCTCTTCCGCGCGATGGAACGGGCTGATCTTTTCGATCAGGGTCGCCAGCACGCCGGACTCGCCGTCCAGCGAACGCAGGCTCTTGATCAGCTTACGGAGCCACTGGGAGATCTTCGCGGCCCAGGACGCCACCAGGGTCGTCACCTGCCCGACCACGAGTGGGGTGGACAATCCGAACGAGCCCACCTCCTCCGCCGCGTACACGATCAAGCGAGATACCACCGTGGCGATCGCGTCCCGCACCATCACGCGAACCGCGGCGATCAGCATGCCGGCGCCTTCGACGATCGCGGACATGGTGTCGGATGCAGTGGCCAGCGCGGCCAGCGCCTGACCGTGCCCAGCGGCCCAGGACCGGTAGGCGTCGCCCGCCGTGCCGCTCCATTCGCTCGTGTCGAAGCGCACCGCCCGAGCCAGCACCTCCATCCGGTCCCGCAGCGAGTTCCCGACATTGCGCCAGGTCTGCGCGTGAGCAGCGATCTGGCCCGGGTCGCCGGCCAGCCAGTCCAGCGCCTCCGAGAGCGGTTTGACGTGCTCGATCAGCCAGGAGACGCCATACTGAAGAAGCGCTCCGGCCGGGTCGGAGACCAACGCCAAAGCGTCCAGCCCGACCCCCGCCACACCCAGCGTTCCGTCGATCCAGCTGCCGTTCCGGACGCCCTGATGGATCAGCTCGATGTCCTCGGCGATCCACACGCCCGACCACGCGTCCTGCGGTCCATCGGACGCGGCGACGACGACTGGATTCACCGTCATGGATCGCACGGTAATACCAAGATCCAGGGCGAGATGGATCACGCGGGTGCGCGTGGGATCTTACGCTTACCCAGAGCTAGCCTTTGAAAGCACGCAGTGCTGTGGGAGGGGTGGGGACGGGTTGGACGGCGAGCGATTATCGGCAGCCCTGCTCGAGCTCGAGGACGAGATCAACTGGGATGCCGCCGCGATGCTCGAGCGGGCCGTTCAGCTCGAGGAGCTGGCCCTTGCCCTCGGGGACGAGTTGCTCGTGGCCCGGGCCCGGCTCAGCCAGGCCAACCTGCACATGCGCGCGGGCGACGTGGCGGGCGCGGCGCGGCGTATCTGGAAGGTGCATCAGTGGGCGGTCGAGCACGACGCCCGGCAGCTGACCTCCCGCACCCACCTGGTCTGGTCCAACATCCATCGGCTGCTGGGTGACGCCGCGCAGTGCCTCGAGCACGCGGTCCTCAGCGTCGAGCTGCTCGACGAGACCGCGACCGACCATATGCGCATCTGGCATCGGGTCAAGCTGGGCGACGCGCTGAGCCTGAGCGGGTCGATGGATGCCGCCCGGCTGCGTTACCGGCAGGCCGCCGAGCTGTCCTCCCGGCTCGGGCGGCCCGATCTGCTGCTCGCGGTGCTCAACAACTTCGCGTACGCCGAGTACGCCGCCGGCCATCACGATCGCGCGCAGCAGGTCACGGGGCAGCTGCAGGACGTCGCCAAGACGTTCGGGTTCAGGCTGGACGCCTCGCTGCTCGACACGATCGGCGCCATCCAGATCGAGAACGGGCAGCACGCCGAGGCCGAGAAGACCCTCCTCGCCTGCATCGACCTGCACAACGACGGCAACCAGGACGACGCCGACGCGCTGGCGGAATACCTGCTGACGCTGTCCCGGGCGCAGCGCTGCCTGGCTGCGTACGGGCGGGCCCAGCGCAGCCTCGACGCGTCCCGGCGGCTCTGCGTGGAGCGGGAGCTCGGCCACGTCATGGTCCGGGTGCACCAGGAGCAGGCCGAGCTGCACGCGGCCCGGGGCGAATTCGCCGAGGCGTTCGCGGCGCACAAGGAGTTCTTCGCCACCTACACCCGGCAGCACTCGCTCCAGCGGGAGGCGCAGGCGCGCACCCGCCAGGTGATGTTCGAGACCGAGGAGGCGCGGCAGGAGGCCGAGCGGTTCCGCGAGCAGGCCCGCCGCGATCCGCTGACCGGGTTGCGCAACCGGCGGTACCTCAACGAGCAGCTGCCCGGCCTGATCGCGACCGACCCCGAGCTGACCGTGGCGATCGTCGACCTCGATCACTTCAAGCGGATCAACGACGAGCTCTCGCACGACGTGGGCGACCGGGTGCTGGTGCAGGCGGCCAAGCTGCTCGAGACCGAGCTGGCCGCGGTGACGCCGCGCGGGTTCGTGGTGCGGCTCGGCGGCGAGGAGTTCCTCATGGTCCTGCCCGAGACCCCGACCGAACAGGCGGTCGAGAAGATCGACGCGATCCGCCGTACGATCAAGGGCTTTTCCTGGGAAACGCTCACCGCGGGCGTTCCGGTCACGGTGAGCGTCGGGGTAGCCGGCGTCGCCGACGCCGGCAAGGCGACCCAGCCGGCGCTGCTGTCGGTGGCGGATCGTCATCTGTACGCCGCGAAGCACGGCGGACGCGACCGGGTGGTGTGGTCACGCACCCGGCACGGGCAGGCTTCCGCCGCCTGAGCACCGGGCACGCGGGTCTGGCGGGCACGCGGGTTCTGTGGCAGATCGGGGACCGCCCTTGGGTAGCGGTCCCCGATCAGTACCCCCTTCCACCGAGCGGGCGTGGCGCTCGGCAGTGGGTGGACCGGCCGGGCGATCTGGCACGGGGGAACCGGACCGCCCGACCGGCGTCGGGGTGCGGGTAACTACGGCGTCACACCCGCTCTCGCGGTCTGGCCGGCGCGCAATCGCGGCCTCTTCCGCGCCAGGGGAGCCGGAAGCCGCTCCGCCCGGATGAAAATCTGCCGCCGGCCGATCGGATTGCCGGCCGAATCGATCTCTATGGCGTCCGTCGCGAGCCACGTGGAGCCGTCGCGGACGATCGCGATCTCCCACTCGACGCACACAATGCGTAACCGCAGGGTGCCGTTTCCATGACGATAGTCCGACTCGGCGAACTCATGATCGGGCCAGCGGGGCAGGCGCTCGAGAAGGCGCCCACCGCGGAACGTCAGCGCCGTCGGCACGGGCACCGGAGGGCCGGGAAGGAGCCCGGCCCGTCGGCCCCGCGCGCAGCTGACCAGGTCACTCGCGCGCGTCGGAATCACCCTCCTCGGCCGGTGGCAGCGGGTCGGCCACCGTCGCATCGTGGCGGGTCAGGGCATACCTGACGCCGCCGAATCGGTGCGTCACCACGCTGGCTCGCGCCGTCGCGGCGGACACCTCGTCCGTCTCCGGCTCGTCTCGGTAGACGAGCGCCGGGTTTCCCCTTCGAGGTGTTTCCACCCCATCGGGGTCGCCCGAGTCGGCATGTTCGGGACCGATGTTGGGAATGGACATCTCGTCACCTCTCGCTCGGACCGCCCCCGCCAGGGAACCTCGCGTCGAGGCCGCAGACGCCGTTTCCGCGACCGACCCGTCACTCAAAGATGTCACCGTAAGTGACACCCCTCAGGTGTGTACGTGCGTTATCATGCTCACAATCCCGTGAGTACGCAAGGCCAAATGCACGTGCATTTGCACAACGTGTAATGCGGCCGTAGCCACGAGAGAGCAACTCCGGGCGATCCCCGACCGGAGCCAACCAAGGGAGCTTCAAATGTCGTACGCGGTTAACGGCACCCCCGCCGGGCAGTTGGACGGTGTCACCTGGCAGAAGAGCCGGCGCAGCAACCCCAGCGGCAACTGCGTCGAGTGCGCCGCGCTGCCCACCGGCGAGGTCGCTGTGCGCAACTCCCGGGACCCGGAGGGCCCGGCCCTGATCTACACGCCGGCCGAGATCGAGGCCTTCATCCTGGGCGTTCGCGACGGCGACTTCGACAACCTGCTCGGCTGATCGCGGCCCGGAGCGGTATGGCGAAGGGCGCCGGGCGTGACGTGATCATGTCCACGTCACGCCCGGGCCGATTACCTCCTATGCGCGACTGAAGGCCCCCTCTTCAAGTCCCTGGCGCGCAGACGACGGAGGGCCGCGTCACCCCATGACGACCGCGGCCCTCTTTTGGTGTTCGGACTATTTGTGTACGGGCCAGTTGTGTACCGGCCAGTGCGGGCCGGCCGATCAGGCGGGCCGGCCGACCTCGTGCAGCAGCTTGCCGAGGATCTCGGGCGTGTGGTTCGGCGGCTCGGCGTCGATGCAGACCCGCTCCATCGCCATCGCGTACTGGTCGACGTCCTCGCGCTTGTCCAGATAGATGGCGCTGGTCAGCTGCTCGACGTAAACGACGTCGGGAAGCTCGGGCTCGGGGAAGCGCAGGATCGCGAACGGGCCGCCCGCGGCGGCGTGACCACCCGCGTTGAACGGGATGATCTGCAGCCGGACATTCGGCTTTTTCGCCGCCTCGATCAGGGCCTCGATCTGCGCCCGCATCACCTCGACGCCGCCGATCGGACGGCGCAGCACGGCCTCGTCGATGACCGCCCACAGCTGCGGCGCCTCCGGCCGGTCGAGGACCTGCTGGCGGGCCCGGCGCAGCTCGACGCGGCGATCCATCTCCTCCGGGGTGACGCCGGCGTGGCCGAGCATGATGACGGCCCGCGCGTACTCCGGGGTCTGCAGCAGCCCGGGGACGAATTGGATCTCATACGTACGGATCAGGGTGGCGGCCGCCTCCAGGCCCAGGTACGACTGGAACCAGCCGGGCAGGATGTCGCTGAACTGCTGCCACCAGCCGGGGTTGTTGGCCTGCCGGGCCAGCACCAGCAGCGCCTCGCGCTCCTCGGCGCTGCCGACGCCGTAGAGCGTCAGCAGGTCGGCGACGTCGCGCTCCTTGAAGCTGACCCGCCCCAGCTCCATCCGGCTGATCTTGGAACCCGAGGCGCGGATCTCCCACCCCGCGTCCTCGCGGGTGATGCCCTTGGATTCCCGCAGACGGCGGAGCTGAGCACCAAGCAGGATGCGCAGCACTGTGGGGCCGCTGCCCGGTGCCTCCTCCTGCGAACCCGCGCTCACCTGACTCCTCGTCATCGCTGTCTGGGGCTGCCGGCCGCAGTCCACCAGCATCCTAAAGGGGAGATCGTCCACAACGAAACAGCACCAGCGTATCTCCGGAGCGTGACGCCCAAGCATTCGCCCGGTGCGGATGCACGTGCAGACGGCCTTGCGGTTGCAACCTTTCGCGAGGATGATAGCTGACAGACACGCACCACTCGCTGACACACCGTGTTGGTTGGCGAGGCGTGCAGCAAGTTCGGCTTCTCGGCCCACGCGTACGGGATGGATGGCGGTCGACGCCAACCTCACGACCGAGTCTCCGAGATCTGGGAGGGTCATCTCGATGTCCACGGCACCGGTCCCGCATCCGCCCGTCAATCCGGATAGGCCTGTCACGCCGACCGTCGCCCCTCCGCAGCGCGATCCCGCCGATGTGGCGCCGGCCGACAGCTACCACCCGTCCGACCCGGTCTGGGTCTACCGCGACGGCTGGCGGGCCGGGGTGATCGAGGCGGCGTCCCCGCGGGCGGTGACCGTGACCTACCGCCCCGGCGCCCACCGCGGCACCGGCGTCGACACCTTCACCGCTCCCTATGTGACGGCCCGCTCGTCGGAGGATCCGGCGCTCGACCGGCGCCCGCAGGCCCGGGGCACCCGGATGACACCGACCGGCCTGCCGGTGCGAGGCTCGGCGGCATGACCGGGGCGCTGGTCGTCGCGGCGCTCGTGGGCCTGCTGAGCCTGCTGGCCGGCGTGGCCCTCGGCTGGTATTTGCGACGGTCCAACGACTGGTGCCCCGCGTGTGGCGAGCAACTGTCCTGCCAGGGATGCGGAGCGGGCGCGGCGTGGCCCAAGCGGCCGGTCGGCACGACGCAGGAGAGATAAGAGCTTTCCAGATATATAGAGGGGCTGGCGCTGAGGCGTCGGCCCCTCCTGTGTTGTCACGCTGGGATACCGCGCCCGGGAATGGGCCAGCCGGTTACCGATCGTCGGACAGGCGCATCTCCAACGGGTGAATTCCCCCTTTTCGACGCGGCGAATTCGGTTACCCACCGTAGTTGTGGATCGAGGACGAGAGGGAACTATTCCCCCAAAGGGTCGATATTGAAGTTGTCGCGGAAGACGTTGCCGGGGTCGTACTGCCTCTTGAGGGCGCGCAACCGGCCCAAAACCGGGGCTGGCCAGGCTTCTTTTATTCGCTCCGGGCTCTGGTCTGTCTCGAACGAGAGGTACAAACCCCGGAAATGGGGGGCAAGCACCTCCCATGCCGCGTCCAATCTCGACCTCGACGCACCGAATGCCACCACCGAGAAGTTTGCCGATCTGTGCGAATACGCCGTCGCCTCCGCGGGCACATCGGCCACCGCGCCGCCCACCGAGCGCACCTGGAAGAAGTAGACGGTGCCGGACGCGATCAACTCGGCGGCCGCCGCGGCGAACTCCGGGGTCAGATGGTCGATCAGGCCCGAGCGGGCGACCGGCTCGCCCTGCCCGGCGTGCGCGGCGTCCGGGACGTTCATCACGCCGGCGTAGGGCACCAGCTGCACCTGCTGATCGAGCAGGGGCGCGATCTCGGCGATCGGCGTCAGGCGGTCGATGATGACGTCCGGGGTGGACGAGTCGACCACCCCGTACACCTGGGCCAGCGCCTGCCCGCGCCGCGGCGGTCCCATGATCAGGTTGGCGGTGACGTCGCGCGGGGCGGCCTCCATCGCCGCGCCCCAGCGCTCGAGCAGGCCGGCGGCGTCCGACGCGTCGTAGACGAACTGGCCGAAGCCCACGTCGCCGACCTCGTCGACCTGGAACTCGAAGGCGGTAACGATTCCGAAATTCGCGCCGGCCCCGCGCACCGCCCAGACCAGGTCGGCGTGCTCGGCCTCGCTGACGTGCAGCTTCGAGCCGTCGGCGAGGACCAGGTCGGCGGCGCGCAGGTGGTCGATCGTGAGTCCGTGCTCGCGGGCCAGCCAGCCGATGCCGCCGGCGGTGGCCAGCCCGCCGACGCCCACGCCGCCGTAGTCGCCGCTGGACAGCGCCCACCCGTGCGGGGCAAGCGCGGCAGCCACGTCCTTCCACCGGGCGCCGGCCTCGACCCGTACCAGGCGATCGGCCTCGGACAGCACGGTAATCTCGCGCATCGCCGACAGGTCGATCACGATGCCACCGTCGTTCGTGGAGCGTCCGCTGATCCCGTGGCCGCCGCTGCGCACCGCGAGCGGGACCTTCTGATCGCGCGCGAAGGCGAGCGCCTCGGCCACCTCGTCGGCGGTCCGCGGCTGGATCACCAGGCCGGGCGAGCCGCCGCGCATGTAGGTCGAGCGCACCTTCGCGTACGCGTGATCGCCCGGCTCGATCGCCGTGAGCGACGACGGAAGCTGGTCGTAATCGATGCCATCGCGCCGTTTGGCGAGCTTTGCGGCGCTTCTTATCGGTAGGGCAGCGGTGCGCGTCTTCGCGATTTCTTCGCGTACGGCCGGAATGACCTCCTCAGCGAACCGCCGCAGCTCACCCGGATCGTCCGAACCGATGATGATCGTGCCGACGCCGTTCTCGAGGACGAGGGGCAGGATCTCGTCGATCCATTGCGCCGCCGGCTTCGACGGGTCGCCGAAGACGTTGAGCAGCCGCCGGATCTCGCGCGGGTCCCGGCCCGCTTCCGCCGCCGCCTCATCGATGATCGCGTTGCCCTTCTGCAGGTCGCCGGGCTTGAGGTAGCTCAGCGAGGGCAGCCAGCCGTCGGCCTTGGCGCCGGCCAGGCGCAGCATGCGCGGCTTGTAGGCGCCCAGCCAGATCGGCACCTCGTGCGCCGGGGCCGGGCCGCGCTTGGCCCCCTTGAGCTGGTAGAACTTGCCATCGTAGCGGAGCCGGGCGCGCTCGTCCGACCGCCACACCTCGCGGATCACGTCGATCGCCTCGCTCAGCTGATCGACCGACTCGGGCGGGGTGCGGCGCGGGACGCCCATCGCGGCCATGGCGTCCCAGAACGCGCCGGCGCCCAGCCCGAGCGCGAGCCGCCCGTCGGAGAGCAGATCGAGACTGGCGGCCGCGCGCGCCAGCACCGGAGCCGGGCGCATCGGGACGTTCAGCACGTTCCCCGAGATCTGGATCTTCGTGGTCTGCGCGGCTACCCAGCTCAGCAGCGTCCACGTGTCCAGGAAGCCGGCGTTGTAGGGGTGATCCTGAAAGGTGACCAGGTCGAAGCCGAGTTGCTCGCTGAGCTGCGCCCGGGCGACCGCCGCCCGCGGCGGGTCATTGACGGGCGTGATGAAGGTCCCGAATTCAAGCGGGTGGCCGTAATCCACGTTTCGAGCGTAGGCGGTTGCTTGCGTCGTCAACTTGCGTCCCGCGCCACATGATCCGCCGGGGGTGACGTGGGTCACGCCGGGACGGGCCTGCCGCCCGAGCAGTTGGTTCGCCGCCGCTTGCGGTTGGGTGCCCCGGTACCCGTACGGAAAAGTGGTTTTGATCTTGATGTTTATGGGCACATGGCGCAGCCGACAGTTTTCGCACGGGAATCGACGGGTAGCCAAAGCGCGGAGGTGGTCCCCCGTGCTCGAACCCAACGAGAAAGCCGTCTTCGACGGCATGGTGACCCAGCTGCGCGCGGATGATCCACGATTCTCGCAGCGTGTTGATCGGATGTGCCGGCCCAGGCGGCGGCTCTACATGACGATGGCGATTCTGCTGTGGACGATGGCCCCGTTCTGCATCGTCTTCGGCGGCTGGACCGGCATCATCATGGCGGTCGTCGGATCCGCCTACGGCGTGCACCTCATGAACAAGCGGAACGGCGGCACGCTGCAGACGCTGTGGTCGTCGACGCGCCGCCCGCACACCAGCTCCAGCTAGGGCCAGTCCTACCTAAGCCCAGCTGCTGCCGGTCAGCCGCTCGTATACCTCTATATAGCGGTTCCGGGTGGCCTCGACCACCTCGTCCGGCACGGCCGGCCCCGGCTCGGTGCGGTCCCAGTCGGTCAGGCTCGACGACCAGTCGCGCAGGAACTGCTTGTCGAGGTAGCGCTGGCTGCCGCCCGGCTTCCACTCGTCGGCCGCCCAGAACCGCGACGAGTCCGGGGTGAGCAGCTCGTCGCCCAGCTTCACCGTGCCGTCCTTCGCCCGGCCCAGCTCGATCTTGGTGTCGGCGATGATGATGCCCTTGGTCTCGGCGACCTGCTGCCCGCGCCGGTAGACCTCCAGGGTGATTCGCTTGAGCTCGGCGGCCGCTTCCGCGCCGACCTTCGCCTCGACGTCGGCGTACGTCATGAACTCGTCGTGCCCCTCCCCCGGCGGCACCTTGGTGGTCGGGGTGAAGATCGGGGTGGGCAGCTTGGAGCCCTCGATCAGGCCGTCCGGCAGCTTCTCCCCGGAGATGGCGCCGTCGCGCTGGTACTCCTTGAGGCCGGAGCCGGCCAGGTAACCCCGGGCAATGCACTCGACCATGACCATGTCGAGGCGCTCGCAGCGGATGGCGCGGCCGGCCCACTCGGCGGGCACGTCGGTGGCGGAGATGACGTGGTTGGGGAGGACGTCGCTGAGCTGGTCGAACCACCAGAGGGAGAGCTGGGTGAGGATCTTGCCCTTGTCGGGGATCGGCGTGGGCAGGATGACGTCGTAGATCGAGATGCGATCCGAGGCGACCAGGATGAGGTCGTCGCCGTCGGCGTAGACGTCACGAACCTTGCCGCTGTGCAACAGCTCCACGTGCTCCCCTTCGCGGTGCGTACCCGGCTTGCCGGCTTCACGCTATCCGATGCCGGTCGCCGGAGCTCGGGCCCACGGAGCCGGGACGAGGTTGGTGGTGCGCAGGCGTTCCCGCCGCGGACCTTTCGACAGGCGAACAAATGTAGGGACGTACCTAATTAGTAACGGCTTTACTTAGAGGCGTCCGGGCGGTATCGTAGAACACATGTTCCATTACGGGAGCTTCTGCGTGACTAGGTCGACCGCCGACTCGAGTGACTCATGCTCCCAGATGCGTACGACGCTCCAGCCGGCCTCCGTGAGCAGCTCGTCCGCCCTGCGGTCGCGCTCCATATTGCGTCGCAGCTTCGGAGCCCAGTACCACTCATTCGTGGTCGGCTGCCGCCCGTGCAGGGGACATACGTGCCAGAAGCAGCCGTCAACAAAGACGGCGACCTTGCGACGAGTAAAGACGATGTCGGGCCGCACCCGGGCACCTGCAAGCTTGACAACGAAGTCTTTGCGAAACCGAAAACCCAGGACGTGGAGCGCAGAACGCAAGCGCACCTCTGGCTTCGTATTCGCCCTCCGGTTCGCCTGCATGTTCCGCGACCGGCCCTCGTTGAGCGGGGCCGGATAAAGCCCTGCGGCGTGAGCGTCACGCCTTGCCTTTGCGCCGTCACGCACAGCCACTACGACACCCCGGGAAACTTTGATCCCTCAACGATCACCTCGACTTAGGGCAAGATACTCGCATCGGTGGTGATGCCACCCTGCGGAGCAAGGAGGAAGTCTGTGACCAGCCACGAGGTAGTGGAGATCTGCGCTGGCGCCGGCGGACAAGCTCTCGGTCTCGAGAAGGCCGGCTTCGAACATGCCCTCGCAGTGGAGCTCGACGAAAACGCAGTCAACACTCTCAAAGAGAATCGTCCGTCTTGGAAGGTCGCGATGGGTGACGTCGCTAACCCCGCGACGTGGAACCCCTCGGACTACCAGGGCATCTCTCTGCTTGCGGGAGGCGTCCCGTGCCCGCCGTTTACCATCGCAGGCAAGCAGCTTGGTGCCACCGACGAACGTGACCTCTTCGCCTGGGCAGTAAAGCTTGTGCAAACGGTCCAACCGGAGGCACTCCTTCTTGAGAACGTGCGAGGGCTGAGCATGCCTCGCTTTTCCGGATATCGCCAGCACGTGCTAGACACCTTGGCTTCATTCGGCTACATCGCGGAATGGAAACTTCTTCAAGCCTCCGATTTCGGTGTGCCGCAGCTCCGTCCACGCTTCGTTCTGGTAGCGCTCAAGGAAGACCACGCACCCTACTTCTCCTGGCCCGAGTTGCAAGGCCCCGCACTTACCGTCGGAGAAACGCTCCAGGACCTCATGGCTTCGAATGGCTGGGAACTTGCCCAGCAATGGGCCACCCGTGCTGACAAGATCGCTCCAACTATCGTAGGCGGTTCAAAGAAGCACGGAGGCGCCGACCTAGGGCCGACACGAGCAAAGCGCGCCTGGGCCGAGATGGGCGTGGACGCACTGGGGGTTGCGGACAACGCACCCATCAAGGGCCAGAAATTCCCGGTCGGACCCAAGCTGACCTGTGAGATGGTAGCGCGCATTCAGGGATGGTCGGATGAATACCCATGGGTATTCACTGGCCGCAAGACCACCAGATATCGCCAGATCGGAAACGCATTCCCGCCACCGGTCGCAGCGGCGGTCGGCAGATCGATAATGCGTGCGCTGAGGCACGAAGGCTCGCCGTCCGAACGGATCTCGGCAGACCATGATGCGATCTACCTAGCGCTCCGCGGCAGTGATGACTTCGTCTCGACAGCTCGTCTTCTCAGAGCCGGCGGAAAGCAGATCGATCCCTCCGAGTTGGAGCGTCGCATCAGCCTTCTCAAGCGCGACTTCGATATCGAGACGATAGAATCTCCGTCGGGTACGCAGTATAAGCTGACAGGATTCAAGGCCTTCGTTGGCCAGGAGAGCCATGTCCGGCACCATCTTTTTGAAAAGAACAAGAGCCGGATTAGCTGATTATTCTGATGGCAGCTCTGATGAACATAGCCAGAAGAAGCGTTAGATGACCAGGTCGGGCACTTCTCTGGTTACTTCTCCTACACGAGCGCGACGCCATCTTGCACCGTAGCGGTCCAGAAAATGTGGCTCAGGGTCGGACACCTCCGCCCTAGATACCCTTAAGGGCAGAAACTCTCCCGAATACGGCATTGGCAATCCCAAAGCCTTGGCCACTGGCACATAGCCGGACTCATGACCGAGAACCAAGAAACCTTCAGCAGCCAATCTCGTCCGAGCACCGCCGTTTGCCCGCATACGTTTTACCGGATCAAGCTGCTGAGCAACTGTCGCGACTGTCGTCCTTGAGAGCACTGTACCTTCGAAGCGACGGCATAGCTCCAGTATTCTCTTCTGACCTCTACCCTGTCCCTGATGCCTCATCACTTCATACGCATCCGCCGGCCGCTGCAGCAGATCGTTCGGCGGAAGCGGCGAATCTTCCGCTATGGGGATCCTTGCTTTCCGCCCCGCAACGTTCAGGCTCGCTTTAGCGTCGCGATTCCGCCCGGCATTTCGCCGACCTGGAGTAACCCACACCAGCCATGCCGACCAAACGGACGAATAGTCGTCCGCCGTCGCAAGCAAGGCTATGTTCCCCTCAATCTCGGGGCCAATCATCCAGCTCGGCATTGCACCTTTCCGGGAATGTGTGAACTTTGCGTCAAGATCCATGCCGAGCACTTGGTAGTCGGTGTCATGCCCGTCCGGAAGATCGAGTGTCTTCTGCAACTCGATCTCGAAGAGCGATCCGGTGTGTGCCTTTTCGGTTTTGCTAAGCTGCGCCAGGTGGAAACGGCCGGTCTGTGCGCCGTTGTATGACTGGTCAAGAGAGCGCCGCAGAACGGACGCCAAGCACCGCACGAGCGCCCCCTCACCGCCTGCCGATTCTTCGAGAGCGGCCTTGACCATAAAGACATCCTGGTCGGAGCTAACAGCTCGTTTGGAGGTGGTGACGGGCTTCAGCGGTTGCAGTTCGTTCAGGATTTCGAAGCCCTGGGGAACGGGCGGCTTCTTAAGCCGGGCAGTCATACCACGTAGTCAAGCACACCACGAAGATGAGCCGGTGTCCCCGGGCTGCCTGCCCGGCGGCCGCACGATCGTGCAGTCGGCCCGCCGATCACGGCTTCGACCGGAACGAACGGGCCGGCTCGTGGGCCACGACCGCGGACCGCTCGCACGTCGGTTTCTGGATCTGTCCGGCGGTAGTGGCTGCCCGCCCGGAGTAAGCAAGTCAAGGCGGCGGCATCCACACATGCACGGGGTTCAAGGCCGCGATCCTGCAGGTCCTGCGACACGCGATGCTGGCTGTCGACCATTTCCACGTCGTACAACTGGCCAACTGGGCCGTGACCGAATTCCACCGCGCGTCAGCCTCACCCAGCGCGGGCGGTGCGGCCGATGGTAGGGATCCCGCGTGCCGGATATGGAATCGGCTGCCTCCCTCGGCCGGACGTATTAGTCGCGAACGCACCTCAAATCCACTGTGACAATTGCTCGTCAGGACAACAGCCGCCGCGCGACCGCCATGGGTGACCGGTCGAGCTCGAAAAGGTCCCCAGCCAGAACGGAGAACCCTAGCTGCGACTCGACCTCGTCCGATGCCTGCTGTTGCTGCGGCCGGTACCACTGCCGCTCCCGGCGCCAGAGCGGGTGGTGCAGCGTGACTGCTTTGCGGGTGGTCCGGCAGGCCAGAACCGAGAGCCCCGCCATCTGGTAGGCAGCAATGTTGTACTGTCCGAATGAACTCACAAAGCCCTTGACGAGGATATCTGCCCGGTCAAGCCATCGATTCCAGTTCACCGGACGCCTGAGCCCTAGCTCGACCATATCGAGCGCGAGGCGCCAGTCCAGGGCGCCGTGGATGCGGCGATTGTCGAACGACCGCAGGCAGTCGGGGCATGAGGTCGTGCATTCTTCGGCGTGCCTCGTGGCTTCCCAACGATTGCGGAGTTCGTCTCCAATGCGTTCGAGCACCGAACGGAAGAAGACTGGTTCGCCGAGCAGCGATGCGTATCCGGCACCGTTCTCAAGTGTGTCCGCTGCGAAGACCCGGTGCGTCTGCTCACCGTTGACGCTGACCGGGTTCAGGCCGACGGTGAGTTCACTCGGATCGACATCGAGCTCAGCCTGGAAACCGCGCCGCAGGACTTCGGCGAAGGACCATAGCGCTGGCAGGCCGGCCGGCTGAACATCGCGGTCGGTCAGAACGACACCGCCGGGTAGGTCCAGGCCGATGGGTGTTACCACGAGCGCATCCGTCTTGCGTACTTCGCCGATGGCTGCGTCCCCAAGCTGACGGGTCGTCTGTGGGACCTGTACGTCGTTTGCATACAACGAGGTGTCGGTAACGATGACAGACCTGTTGGGACCTTCTGCCATGGGGAAGAGTCGGCCAAGGTTGTCATTAATCCGCACGATGTCGGCGGTGTCATAGACATCGACGGCAAGGGCTTCGACTGTCCCCGAGGAGCTCTGCTTTGAGGCAACGCCGAGCTCGGGAAAGCCCATGATGGCGACGGTCTCGCCGTCGGCCTGGAAGTCCTTCGGGTGATAATCAGTCCGGAAGCCGAGGGGCTGGTACATGGTGAATGCCCTGATGGGCTCACCGCACACCTCGCAGATGCCGTCGAGCGGGTCGAGGGAGGTCCGGCCACATCCAGTGCACTTGTAGATGTCGATGGGGCTGCCGAGCGGGTCGACGGCGATGGCCGCATTCCCCTTGATTTCGTAGGCGGCGAACCCTACGGCCGTATGGATTTCTCCATCCCGGACCACTTCAGCGCCAGGCACGAATTTCGCGATCGCCAGGTCAAGCGGACGATCGGAGACCTCGGCATCCTTAAGCTGCTGGCGATCACGCGGGCTGTTCTTGTAGAGCTGGCGCACCCGGGTAGGAAAGCCGAACATCGGCAGGACGCCAGCGTTGGCTAGCAGCTCGCTCAGCTCGCCCTGCTGGTAATAGGGGGTGGCTATTGCCCGGTCGATGTCAGCGACCAGCCGCCTTCTCGCCCACGATTCCAGCTCGGCTAGCTCGGTCTCCGGGATGCCGGAGCGGATGGTGAGTGCCGCGATGACGTCCGGCACGTCGGGGACATGACTGAGCCAGGCCTGAACCTGGCTGCGGTACTCCGCGGCCCACTCGTCGCGATGCCCGAAGGT
This sequence comes from Paractinoplanes rhizophilus, assembly GCF_042664765.1. NCBI lineage: Bacteria > Bacillati > Actinomycetota > Actinomycetes > Micromonosporales > Micromonosporaceae > Paractinoplanes > Paractinoplanes rhizophilus. Next base: position 70,444 of record NZ_JBHTBJ010000030.1, read on the forward strand.
GCCGTGGATGCTGGCGTTGGTCCAAGCCGGTGGCGGGTTACACACTGCGAACGCTCGTCGCAGGAGTTCGGCTGCGACAACCCGGCGTGCGATCCGAGTGCGCCGGAGATCGAGGAACGGCTGCGGTGGTATGTCGCCTGTCATTCGTTCGGTGGCGTTGAAGTAATAGTCGTCGTGAATCCGAGACCGGGCGACGGTCAGGGCGTAGGAGTACGGCTGTCCCTGCCGCCCGGCCCGGCCCACCCGTTGCTGGTAGTTGAAGCGCTGCGGCGGGACATTTGCCATAACCGTCGAGCGCAACGATCCAATGTCCACGCCGACCTCCATCGTGGTGGTCACGCTCAGCACATCGATTGGAGTTGTTAACGGATTTTCGGCGGGTGGCTTGAGCAGGGCTTCCTTGAACCAGCGCTGACGCCGCCGCTGCAAGGTGAGGGGTTTGGTTTGGCCGGTCAACTCCGCGACAACCATCCGGCGGGGTGGCAGCTCGGCGAGCCATGCGTAGTAATCCTGCTCGTCCGGGTCAGCGGTGCGCCGCTCAAGGTCCGGGCAGTGGCAGCCGCGAGCTGCGCAGACGCCAGCCGAGGGGTGCAGGTGACGGTAGTTGCATTTGCGGCAGACCCAGACGTCGGTGCCACCCTTGACCAAGACGAAGGGTGCTTCGGCACTGTTGACCCGCAGACCCCAATCGGGCGCGACGCGATCCCGGATCTCGCGGGTGACCCATGCTTCCAGCGCTTGGAACGACGGTCCCCGGCCAGTGCTGTCGACGGCCTTGAGGTATTTGCGCACCGACACTGGCATGTCGCTTGCCGGCTTGAACCATTCGCCGCCGGCGTAGCGGCCTTCGATACCCAGGATCCGGATCACTGACCGGAGAATTTGCAACGCTAAATCTGGATCGAGCCCAATGCCATCAAGGTTTGGCTGGCGAGGCTCAACCATCACAAGGCCAGTGGATTCCAGATCACGGCGCGCCCGGTCGAAAACAGCCCCTGCCATCGCCGTAGCGAGCACCTCGCGGTAATGCTGGTAGCCAGCTATCCGCAGCGCGGGCTCGAGCGGGGTCCACAGACCAAGGCGTGGCGGCTCGAAGACCTTGTACCAGGGCACGCCCTGCCATTGCTGCATCGACCGGGCGGGGCCGGCCGGGTGGATTCCTCGTTCGAGCATGTCGGTCTGCAGCCGCTGCGCGGCGACCGCCCAGGCGATCTTCGAGTCCTGGCTGCTGCGCCGATAGGCGTCAATCATGGCGGCATCGTCCGCGGTGCCGGCACCGACAGCCGTTCGCATGGCCGCCTGCGCAACGTCAGGATGGCTGGTCTGCAGTGCTTGCAGCGCCGCGAACTCCTCCGGCAAGGGCGGCTGGCCTTTGGCCAGCTTGATGAGGGCGTCGACTCCGTCCGGCTGCCGCTGTTCCAGCTCATGGCGGATGAGCTGGCGTACTACGTCCCGGTGATGGTTGCGTGCCACCCCGGCCGCCGCGCTGGCAGCGTCGTCGCGGCTGTCGTTGAACAGGATCGTCCGCGAGTCGGCTGCGGCGCTGCCCATGCTGCGGAATAGTTGCGACAGGTACAGCTGGATGGCTTGCTGATCGCCGGAGCGATGACCGCGGATCGGCGAGCGCACTATCCCCCGCCAGAACTTCTGCGGATCCATGTTCCGATACCGTGCCTCGCACCGTGGGCACCACTCCGGAAGTGCCGGTGTCCTGTTGGGCGAGCCGGGGCTGACAGCGGACACCCCGAGGGTGAGTCCGGTCGGCTGGGAAAGGCTGGCCTGCAGCACCCCGGAGTAGGGGTCGAGTTCGACCTGGTCGAACCTGAAGGTGGCCGTGCCGCTGTCGAGCTTCTTGTGAGTCCAGGTCTGCACGGATGTAAACGTTCCGCCTGGCCAGTACCACACGTACTGACTCAGCTGACGCATGTTCACTGGACGACTATGGGTAGACGGGATTTCCACTGGGTTGGAGCCAAGAGCGAGGACCGGTCCGCTGCTTTGTGCATCCCGGTCGATCACATACCCGCCAAGGCTGACATCCCCGCACTCGAAGCAGTAGAGAACTTCCATGACCCTGCCGCCGCAGGCACAAGTGGTGGCGGGCCGGCTGAAGAGCCGGCCGATAGATCGTCCGTCGTAGGCGTACTCGGCTCCAACCTGGGTGCACGCACGGTTGGCGCACGCCCACAGCCCACTAGCGGGCCGAACGAACATGTGTGCGCGCAGCGGGATGGTGGACGGGCCTGAACCGGCTTCGGCGATGGCGGCTAGCACGGTCTCCAGGGCCTGGCTGTCCCGGCTAGGACGGTCGAAGAGCCGCTCGTCGAGCACGCTCAGTCGTGTTGCCCGCAGCCGGTTCTGCTCTGGGTCGCGGCACGCGGCCGCGACGGCTTCAGAGAGCTGATACTTACCTGCGACGGCAGTCAGAGCCGTGGCCCTGGCGGCGGGATCGGCCGGTAGGCCAACGGCAATCTCGTCGAATTCCTGACGCGACAGGGGTTCCCGTGGGGGGACCGGCCGAGGCGTTCCCGCCGTGATGCGGAACGTAGACCGATCGACGCCGAAAAACTCCTCGAGGTACTTGGCACTCTTGTCGTCATCGGTCAACGATGCGCTGGTCGCCAGGCACCGCAGCTGGGGCGAATCGACGCTCAGTCCGAGCCGGGCCAACAGGTTCCGCACGACCATGGCCACTTCGCTGCCCTGGGTGCCTCGGTAAAGGTGCATTTCGTCGACGACGATGGTGAAGATGTTGTCCGGGCTAGCCGCCAGCCAGTCTGCGGTCTGGCGGAACATCGCGGCCTCTGTGTCACGCATGAGCATCGCGTTGAGCATCGAGTAGTTCGTCACCATAAGATCCGGCGGCGACTCCACCATGTCCCAACGGACCATCATCTCGCCCGTTCGCGGATCGGGGAACTGCGCCAGCATCTGCTCCGCGGCCTGCGGGTCCTCGCCGTGGTAGGCGTCAGCGAGTGCTTGAAACTCGCTTGCCGCCGCGGTGCACTCGGCAGCGGCATCCTGGACGCGACGCTTGTCTTTGCTCCCCGGCAGCCGTCCCGATCCGGGCGTTGCACCGGTATACCGGCCAAACCACAGCGGTGGTACCGCTCCGGTGGCCGCGATCCGCCGCAGCGCACGCCGCAGCCGCGCGATCTGGTCCTCGACCAGCGCATTAGTCGGGTACAACACCACGGTGCGCAGCGCGGCCGGGCGGGTCTCCGGCCCGCGCAGCGGCCGCCATTGCATCGAGCCAGGAGCAGTCTCCCACCAGCGATCGGGGGCCGGCTGCGGCGACCAGTCCAGCGCCTCCTGTACCAGCCGCGCCAGCACTGGTAGCAGGAACGATTCAGTCTTGCCCGAGCCGGTACCAGAAGTGACAACTACGTTGCATGTACGCTGCCCGGTCCCCAGCGAGGAGATAAGCGCCTCAGCCTGATGACGGCGCAGTCGGATGTCCTCGCCTGGCGCGACGAAGTCACCGAACAGAGCTCGCCCGACGATGTCAACGGTGGCAGGGTCGAGTCCAGCCTGCTCCGCTGCAGCTCGCAACGGGAAGTCCGCGTCGTACGGGACAACCGGCTCCAGTAGCACGTCGGTGTAGATCAGCCCCGGCTCCTGCAGCAGCGCCTTCCGCTCACGCCTCAAGGGTTCGTCTCGCAGCCAGAATGCGGTATCGAAGTACCGCAGATAGGCATCCTGAAGCTCCGCATAGACACGGCCCGGCGCGGGAAATGACGACGTTGACGCCAGCACGGCCTCATCCGATGACATGAATTCCCCTAATGAGTGAGCCGAGACGCCAGCATGTCGGCGACGTCTGCGGGCACGTCGATGTAGCGCAAAATTCGCTGCTTCAGCAGCTTGGCGGGTGGGCGGCCGCTGCAGAGCACCGCCGCCCGGCCATACAGGCCCGGCAGATCAGCGCCGAGCGGTACGTCCAGGCTGCGATGCCGTTCGTCGTAAGCGATAAGCGGGCGCCCTGCCTGGAATGCCTCGAGATGCTTGACCAGCTGCGCCGTACCCACGCGCACAGTGCCCTCAGCGATGTCCGCGGATCGCCGCACCACGTACGTGCTACCGAACGATTCCAGCTGATATGCCCCGGGAACACTCGCATGATGCTGAGGAACCCACGCGGCGGAACCCACATCGAACCTCTTGATGCGCTGGCTCCCGGGCATACTCAACTGCGGCAACGAACGCTCGACCGCACTGAGGTCAGGCACGGCCCGCAAGATCGCTCGTGCCGCATCAGCAGCTACCGCCACTTCCCCGAGTTCTTCAGCCACCTCGACGGCCGTTTCGGCGGCCAGGCCGGTCACGACCCGGCGCGTGGGAGCGCCGGACTGCACATCGACAGTGAGTTTCCCCCCGCATGCGGCGACGGCTCGTTCGAGGTCGGCGACCATCGCGCTAGGCCAGTATCCGGCAAGCAGGTAGGAGCCGTCAGCCAGCTCGGCCAAGGCCGATGGCGCTATCTCCCACTCGGCCGGGACCATGGTGCGCTCATCCCGCTTGATTTCGATGTGGCCAAGGGCCTCCAGCGTGCGCTCAAAGCCATCGACGAACAGCAGCGACCCTTCAATTTGAAGCGCGATCCGCTCGAGGGCAGAACATCCACCCCCGCCGGTGTGCATGAGGGCATCCAGCCCGATGTCCCAGGTCAGCTGCTCAGTGTCGACCGGTTCGATCCTGCTGACTTCAACCCGGTAGTCAGCCTCAGCTTTATCGCGCGCACTCTTGCGCGCCTTGGCCATCCAGTGGGTGTTGGGGAATCGCTTGACCAGGCCGCACGTCCGGCAAATGCCCTGGACCATGGCACTCGTAGCAAACGGCAGATCCCAGAAGTGCGCCCCGGTAACCATGCATGACCCAGGATCCGGACTCGTCAGCGTCAAGGCAGCGCTTGGGGCATACGCCACCGGCCGGTCCGCAGTCCACCAGACTTTCCGGGGCACACTGGCAGCCCCGAGTTCCGCTGCCTCCCCGTACGCGGTTGCGCCATCGACGAACGGAGGACTGGCTTCTTGCCACTGGTCAGCGCTGACTGCAGTCCTCCCCCCGTGACGGGCAGGCTGATGGACGAGACGAGGGCTGCGAGCCCACATGGCGAGGTCGACCGCGTCACCTGACCTAAGCACAAACGGCAGCCGCTGTGCAGGGTCCTTGGCCCGGTCGACGGTCAACAGCACCTCATAGTCGCCAACGGGCAAGTGATGATGACCAAGATTAAGAATGACCGCGGCGCCGTCGGCGCCCTGACGGCAAACCACCTGGTCGAGGCGCAGCGCGGAACTGTCGTCGTGCGCCGCCGGGTCATCGGCGTCTTTGCGAAGGACAGTCAGTTCCAGGTGCTCGGCCTGGGTGGCAACGGCCCGGATCTCAGGCGGGGCGGCAGCCGAGTACTTACGCAACCGCCCGGGCAACCGCAGACCCTCCGCGAAGGTGAGCTGCGACGCCACCGACGGCAGCAGCACGTTCAGATCGGATTTGGTCTTGGACCGGACCTCCGACGGGAGCAGGCCGAGGACCTGGACGTCCATGAACAAAACCCACCCTTGCGGAACTCCGGCGGTACTCGCGTCAAGCACCCGGAACCCCGGCCGGGCAACTTGCTGCAACACGCTGAGAACCTCATCAGCGAGTTCTTCGGCGCTGAAGACCAGTCCGTCATCGGCCAGCTGGAGGCGCTCCGCTTCCAGGAACACCCCGAGGCCGTCGTCCTTGCGCATGGGCAGCACGCGCCGTGGCCGGCGTTGGACTGCGGTGCCGTCTTCGCCCTCAAGGCGCAGGACACCATCGAGGACAGAGGCGTTTGCGAAGTCAGCCGGCCTGTTCAGCCGGTACCAGCCATTGACGCCGGGAACCAGCGCCAGCGTCGGCTTCTCATCACCGACCGCGGTGGCGATGGTCATGAGGCGAGGCTGCTCAGGGCCGGGAATGCGGGCGACGAGGTTAAGCTCCACACCAGAACCGAAGAGCCCCGATCGGGGCAGAGCGATGAGCCGCACCTCACCCCGATGACCATGGGAGTGCGGGAGCTGAGATACATCAAGTCCGGAGCCGTCCCATGCTTCCAGCTCGAGCGCAACGACGCTCGAAATGCGCTCACGTGCCGAGCTCTGCCGCTTCCAGAGGTTGACCAAGTTCTTGCTGATAGGTGGCGGATCGCGTCGCATCCACTCGTCGAGCAATGGCTCCAGCTCGTAGGGCGTGATTTCCTGACCAGGGTGGAAGCCATAGGTCGTAAAGAATCGGGGCAGCTTGCTGCGGTCATGCTCTCGCACGAGTGCCTGAGAGATTGACAGGCCGACGAATCGATGAGACAGGGCGACCGCGGATGGCAGGCCGCGCATGCCGTCCAGGCCGGTAAGCCATATCGAAAGCACATTCCAAAGGAACTCAACGTTCTGGCGGTACTGGGTCTCGACGCGCCGCTTCTGCGCATCGTCAAGATCGAGGACCTGGGCCAGGCGACCGAAGTAGTTGTTGGGCGCCATATTGGCGTCGGCCCCCATGCGTTCGGCGGCCATACTAAACACAGCGAGCATGGCGAGCATCGGCGGCGGATCGAGTTCGATCCGATCGCCCCGCTGGGTCTGCCGCCAGCGCGCGAGCCACCGATGGACCTCCGCCATGATCATGGTGAATGCACCGATGTGCGGCGATCGAAGGTTCAGCGCGCTTCGCACTACAGCTGCGAGGTTGCCGCAGACAGCATCGGCGGGGACACCGATATGCTCAGCCAGCCGGGCAACGACATCCTCGTCGAGGTCGAGGTAGGCCGGCATGCCGGCGTTATCCTCATTGAAGAAGACTTCAGCAACGGCGTTGTTGTACAACGCGTAGGTGTCCCAGTCAGACATTCGAGCGCTTCACTTCCCCCGGCGTCCCCGGCTTTCACTGCATAACGCAGCTTTCACCGTAAGGCTGTGAAGCATGGCTAAAATCCACCGTCCGCCCGTGGAGATCCGCCTAATCAGCGGTAACTGCGCCGATGAGGCCCAGGTGGGCATCAGCCGGACGTTGGTCACGTAGGCCGTATGGGCCTCGGGCAGTTATGTCATCCGTATACGCAGAGCGCGCACTCGAACGAGGACGCCGGTGGCGTCGTAGTGCGTCCGTCAGGGAGGCGTCCACCAGGTCGTTCTTGCGATAGTCGGCTGCAGCCCAGCCGGCAATGCGGCGGGAGGCGGGTCGATGACGGTGGCCAGCCACAGCCAGCCGCACGGCCGACGACGAAGTCCTAGCCGGTCAGGTGCGGGCGGGCCGCTGCGTTCGGTCCTCGACACATGGCTTACCAGCGTGCACCTCACGTCCCGTAAGACGACAGAATGCCCTGGTTGGCGGTGTAGAGACGGCCACCAGTGACGATCGACGGGCCCGCCGTCGTTGGTCTGAGGACGGCACCTGTCGCGGGCGAGAGGATGGGGCCTCCCACGTAGAGGAGGCCGCCCGCCCGCACCGGCTGGCCTGCCTCTTTGGGCAGCGACCTCGACCACAGCCGGCGACCATTCGCGGCATTCAACGCCTCAACAGTGTTGCCGGCGGCTCGGTAGACGCGACGGCCGTCGGTGGCCAGCAAGGTGCTCGCGGCGGCCGGTGCCGTCCACAGCAACGCGCCGAACGCGGCGCTCACGGCCGACAGCGATTCGCCGTTCGTGACCAAGAAACGGTCGCTTGCGGGGGTGGCTGCCTCGGCCCGCCACACGGCCTTCTTGGTCCACAGCGGCACGCCAGAGATGATGGAGACGGCCGAGGTGGATCGGGCATTGGTGACCAAGAGCCGGCCGTTGGCGGAGACGCCGGACGAGTCGTATCCGGGCTTCTGCCACGCCACCCGGCCATCCGCCACGCGGTAGGCGATGACGGCCTGCTCGTCGGAGGGCGAGACGCCGGCGATCACGGCCATGCCCTTGTCGACGGCCAACGAATAGACCGGGACGTCCGGGTCGGCTCGCCAGCGTAGCCGGCCGGTGGTCAGGTCGACCGCGAAGATGATGCCGTCGGGGTCGCTCTGCGAATTGCAACCGCTGGTGGCGGCGATCAGGGTGCTGCCGTCGGCGGCGAGATACGGGGTTTCGGTGTCGAGCGGGTCGGGCCAGGTGAAGCGCCAAGCCGGGGCGCCGGTCAGCGGGAGGTAGGCGCCGATGCCGAGCTGGTCGGTGACGATCACCCGGCCGCCGGCGACGAGCGGCTTGGAGAAGCCGGCGCAGGCGCCGCCCGGTCGCTTGCGCAACGGGACCGACCAGCGGCGGGTCAGGCCGGCGATCGTGCCGAGGTTGATCGCGGTCTCGTGCGGGTTGTAGTAGCTGTCCTCCGCGTCGTAACCGGGATGGTCCCAGGCGGGGAGGGCGACGGCATGGGCCGGCGTGGCCGGGGCGACGGCCAAGGTCAAAGACAGGACCGCGGCAAGGGTACGGGCGCGCACGCCCGTACCATATGCCGCTTATCGGAGTTCAAGGGACCAATCGCGGGATTGCGGCGCGGAGTCCCCACCAACCGGAAGGATCATGAAACCGGGAACAGGATGCCGACCCGGGCGCCGCCCAGCGGGCTTCGTGAGATGACGAGCTCGCCCGACGACTCGGACGCCGCGCGGCGCACGATGTCCAAACCCAAGCCGGTCGAGCCGGCGCCGCTGACCCCCCGCTGCACGGCGTGGGCCGGGTCTCGGATGCCGGGGCCGGCGTCGTCGACCAGCAGGCCGGTGGGCGAGATGCTCACCCGGAACGCGGTGCGCTCGGGGGTGTGTGAGAAGACGTTGCCGAGCATGGCGTCGACGACCAGGATCAGCTCGCTGCGGGGCAGCGGCAGCATGACCGGGACGTCGCCGCCGACTACCTCCCACGGCCGCTCCTGGTCCTCGGCCAGCACCGACCAGAACGCCAGGCGGTCGGCGAGCACCTCGACCAGATCGGTGCGCTCCTGACCTCTGGCCTCGACGCCCAGGCGGGCGCCGGTGATGATCGCCTCGAGCTCCTCGTCGAGCAGGTCGCAGGCCTGCCGCATGCGGTCGGCGACCGGGCCGGGCGGCATCGCCTCGGCGTCGAGGCGGAGCGCGGTCAGCGGCGTGCGCAAGCGGTGGGACAGGTCCGCCGCGAGCTCGCGTTCCTTGTCGAGCAGACTCCGCAGGTCGTCGGCCATGGTGTTGAAGGCGTGGGCGGCGTCGCGCAGCTCGCGCGGGCCGACCGGCTCGACCCGGGTGGCCAGGTCGCCGCCGCCCAGCCGGCGGGTCGACTGCGCCAGCTGCCGGGTGGCCCGGACCATCTGGCCGCCGAGCCGGTCGGCCAGCAGCGTCGAGCCGGCGACCAGCACGATCGCCAGCCCGCCGAGCACGAGCCAGGCCGTCCACACGCCGCGGCGCATCTCGGCGTCGGGCACGTAGACCTCGACCACGACGGTGCGGCCGTCGGTGAGGACGGTGGGCTGCAGGTAGGCGATGCCGTCGGGCGCCGGCGCCAGCACGGACCGGCGGTCCTGCGCGGCGAGGGAGATCTGGCCGGCGTCGGTGTGCGAGACGCCGATGGGGTCGACGTCCGGCAGGTGTACGGCGAGCCGGCCGGCGCTGCCCGCGGCGGTGCTGGCCACCGCGTTGGTGAGCAGGGTCGGGTCGGCGTCGACGCCGAGCACGGTGACCAGCGAGGTGGCCTGCTGGCGGGCGTCGCTGACCGCCCGGTCGTGGGCGATCTGCCGGGTGGCCACGGCGAGCGGCACGAGAAAGGCCAGCGCGACCATGGAGGTGATGGCGAGCGCCAGCCGGTTGAGGGCCCACCTCAAGAAGAACACCTCATCGGGGGTCGACCATCATCACGCCGACCCCGCGCACAGTGTGCAGGAACCTGGGCTGCGCCGCCGTCTCCCCGAGCTTGCGACGCAACCACGAGATGTGTACGTCGATGGTCTGCTCCTCGCCGATCCGGGCCTGGTTCCAGACCTCGTTCATCAGCTCGCGCCGGCTGATCACCTGGCCGACCCGCTCGGCGAGGTACGCCAGCACGTCGAACTCGCGCCGGGTCAGCTGCAGCGGCTGCCCGTGCAGCTCGGCCCGGCGCTGCCGCGGGTGGATGACCAGGTCGCCGACGACGATCTGCTGCTGGATCGGCTCGGGCGCGGTGCGGGCCCGGCGCAGCACGGCGGCGATGCGGGCGAGGATGTGCCCGCCCGAGAACGGCTTGGTCACGTAGTCGTCGGCGCCGGCGCTGAGCAGGGTGATGATGTCGGACTCGGCGCGGCGGGCGGTGGCCACGATGACCGGCACGTCGGAGACCGAGCGGATCATCCGCAGCGCGTCGGTGCCGTCGATGTCGGGCAGTCCGAGGTCGAGGATGACCAGGTCGGGACGCTCCTCGGTGACGATCTTCAGGGCGTCGGCGGCGCGGCCGACCGGCCGCACGACGTGCCCGGCGTCGGTCAGCGCCCGGGACAGCGCGGCCGTGATGATGCGGTCGTCCTCGACCAGCAGGATCAACGCCATGCGGGGAAGCATAGGTGTATCTGAGAACATGGCCGCGTGGGATCTTCCCGGTGGGCTCCGATCGCGGGGTGGGCTGCGGCCACCGCGACCAGCATCGTGCTGGCCAGCGTCGCCATCCTGCCGGTGCTGCGGGCGACCGAGCCGCGTGACGGCGCCCTCGCGCAGCTGCCGGCCGCGGCGGCGAGCAGCTTCCCGGCGCCGCTGCCGAGCGCGACCACGCCGGCACCCCGGCCGACGAGCAAGAAGCCGCAGCGGAGTCCGACGTCGAAACCCCCCATCACGTCGAAACCGGCCACCAGGTCGACCACCCCGCCCAAGACGACGACCGAGGACGGCTGGACGGTCACCACCGCCGACGACGGGGTGCGCACCTACGTGCGGTCGTTCCAGGTCGAGGGCGGCCAGGCGGTGATCAGGATGACCTCGGACGCGGTGGTCGAACTGGTCACGGCGACACCCGCCGACGGGTACGCGGTGCAGAAGTTCCAGGACTCCGCGGACAATCTGGCCGTCTACTTCAACGAGACGAACCACAGCTTCATCATTCATGCGACCTGGTGGGACGACAAACCGTTCGCCGAGGTTAGCGAAATCGGTCAATAACGTAATAAGTCCGGTGAAGCTGGGTACTCGGCAGGCATGGCTACCCCGCTGGTCCAACAGCTCACCGATCAGGCCACCGCGCTGGTGCGCGAGGAGCTGGCCGCCGCGCGCAACGAGATGAAAACCAAGGGCAAGCGGGCCGCGATCGGCGCCGGCCTGTTCGGCGCGGCCGGCGCGGTCGCCCTCTACGGCATCGGCGCGCTCGCCGTCACGGTCGCCGCGGCGCTGGCCCTGGTCATGCCGGTCGGGGCCGCCGTGCTGATCACCGCGACGCTGCTGTTCGCGGGTGCCGGTGCGGCCGCGCTGACCGGAAAAGGTCAGATGACCAAGCCGCTGCCGGAGGAGGCGATCGCCAGCGGCCGGCGGGACGTCGAGGCGGTGAAGGACGCCATCAGGGCGCACGCGCTGCGGGATCGCTCCGGTCGAGGGCGTCCTCCAGCACGCCGTTGAGCATCCGGGAGTACGTCGCGGTGAGGTGGAACCGGTTGCGATAGACCATGACATTGCCGATCACCGGCGTGCAGATCGTCGTGCACAGCCAGGGCAGGACGGAGATGTAGTCGGCGCCGGCCTGACCCGCGGCCGAGCGATCGGCCGCGTTCCATACGCGCGCCGTCGCTTCGGTCTCCGTGGTGAAGCAGGCCGCCAGGTTCGACCCGTGCGCCGCCAGGCAGTCCGGCGCGCTCTGATCCAGCACCGGAGTGTCGCCGAGCACCACCACCCGGCCCGCGGCCGGCGACAGGGCCCGCAGCGTCCGGGTCAGACCCGTCTGCCATTGTCCGGGAGTGATCAGCTCGCCCGGGCCTGTTCTCTGCGCGAAGCTCTCATTGGTCACCACCACCAGCCCGGGCCGCGACCGCCGCACCCGGGCCAGCACGAAGTCGCGGAACCGCCCGCACTCGACGAACGGCCGCTGCTCCTGCTGGTTCCAGAAGCTCAGCGCCGGCGTCGGGCAGGCCGGCTTGCCGTAGAACTCGAGCCGCCAATGCCGTCGCTGCGCGATCTCCTTCATCGCCGGCAGCCACATCCCGGCGTGCGAGTCGCCGTAGAGCACCACCCGCTCCGCGCCGGCCGGATCGCCGAAGACGCACGGCTCGGCGATCCGGTCCCCGGCCGGTGCCACCTCGCATTTCTCGTTGTCGAAGCCGAGATCCGCACCGGCGCCCGCGATCGACGGCGTCAGGTCGGCCGGCACCTTGCGCAGCGCCGGCGCCTTGCGGACCGCGTCCAAGACGCCGGCCAACGCGATCCGGGGGACGGGCTGATCCGTGGGACGCGGCGCCGGCTGGCCGTCGCCACACGCCGCGAGCAGGGCCAGGATCACCAGGGCCGGCAGGAGACGCGTACGGGAATCAGAGCTGCACATGCGCGACCGGCGCTCCCAACCGGGGCGGAAACTGAGGCCCGTCGCCCGCCCCGGGCGACGTGGCCGACAGGACAAAGGCGACCGCGACCGGCGCCAGGATCAGTGCCGCGGCCAGCAGTGCGGTGCGCACCGGCGACCGCCGGAGCCGGCCGCTGCGCCGGATCGGGTTCTCCACCAGCGCGTACGTGACCATGGCCAGCACCACGCTGAGCAGCACCAAACCGGTGCGGGTGAGCCCGTTGAGCGGGCCGAAGGCCTGCCCGGCGATCGTCAGGACCGGCCAGTGCCAGAGATACAGCGAGTACGAGATCCGGCCCAGCCAGCACAGCGGCGCGATCCCCAGCACGGCGTCACCGCGGCCGGCCAGGACCAGCACGGTGCCGGCCACCGGAAGCGCCGCCGCGTATCCGGGAAACGGGGTGCCGTCGTCGAAGCTCAGCGCCGCGACGACGATCCCGGCCAGCCCGGCCCCCGCCATCGCCGCGGACAGGCCGGCCGGGATCCGGCTCAGCCGGCCGGCCACCAGCGCGAGCAGGCAGCCGGCCCCCAGCTCCCAGGCGCGCGTCGCCGGGGAGAAGTACGACCAGGTGACGCCCGACTGCCACACCGAGCAGACCAGCGACGCCGCGACCGCGACGGCCAGCACGGCCGGGGTGAGATGCCGCAGGCCCAGCCAGATCAGCAGGACCAGCAGCGCGGGCCAGACGAAATAGAACTGCTCCTCGACCGCGAGCGACCAGAAATGCTGGAGCGGCGAGGGCGCGGCCTGCGACTCCAGGTAGTCGACGCCCTGAGCGGCGAAGTTGAAATTGGAAGCGAACAGCGCGGCCCACCGGCCGTCCGAGGCGATCTCGTCGCCGCGGAGGAAACCGAGCCAGTGGTATCCGGCCAGGATCACGGTGACCAGCACGACGCTCGACGCCGGCAGGATGCGCCGGGCGCGGCGGCCGTAGAAACGCAGGAGCGAGAGGCCTCCGGTGGTGGCGGCCTCGCGCAGCATCAGGGAGGTGATGAGGAACCCGGAGATGACGAAGAAGACGTCCACCCCGATGTAGCCGCCGCCGAGGCCGGGCACGCCCGCGTGGGACAGGACGACCGCGGCGACCGCGACGGCGCGCAGCCCCTCGATGTCGGGACGGAAGGCGAGGTTCGGCCCGGCCGCGCGAGTCGCGGCCGGGTATCGGACCTCTGTCTCCGTCATCGAGAGCGACGTTAGCCGCCTAACCGGCCGAAACCGGTCATTGACCCAAATACGACGCGTCCGGCGAGACTTCCACGAAACCCCTGCGTAGCCGTCGAATTGGTGCTAGCGCGCGTTGACGACGCCTGTCACCATGACGGTCCACGACGACGGAACGGGGGCGTCATCAACGGGTTCATCGAGGCTGCGCTGAGCTTCCCGGCCGTGCTGTTCACGCCGCTTCTGATCATCGTGGTCGCGTTCTGGGTGGTGGTGATCGCGGGTGGCGCCGACCCCGAGGCCGACGCAGCCGGCGAGCTGCTGAGCTTCGCCGGGCTCGGCGGCGTGCCGGTCTCGGTCCCCCTGTCCCTGCTGGTGGTCTTCGCCTGGTTCGGCAGCCTGGCCGGCGCCGTCTTCCTCCCGGCGTGGATCGCGCTGGCCGCCGCGCTGGTGGTGGCCTGGTTGCTCACCCGGGCGGCGATCGTCCTGATCGGACGGTTCCGGCCGCCCGGCCCGGAGTCCCGCGCCGACTTCCTCGGCCGCACCTGCGTCATCCGCACCGGGCGGGTGACCCGCACGTTCGGCCAGGCCGAGGTGCGCGCCCCGGACGGCTCCTCCGCCATCGTGCAGGTCCGCCAGGCCGGCACGGACGAGTTGCACGCCGGCACCGAAGCACTGCTCTACGACTTCGACCCCGAAGGCGAGTTCTTCTGGGTTGTGCCCACCGATATCGCCACGAAAGAAAGTTGAGGTCCTCGATGGATGTGATCTCCACCGGCCTCGGCATCCTGATCGCTGTCGTCGTGCTCATCGCGCTCGGCGTGGTCTTCTTCCTGAGCCGCATGTTCCGCAAGGTCGAACAGGGCAAGGCGCTGATCATCTCCAAGGTGCGCCGGGTGGACGTCACCTTCACCGGCGCCGTGGTGCTCCCGGTCCTGCACAAGGCCGAGATCATGGACATCTCGGTGAAGACCATCGAGATCGCGCGGACCGGCCGCGAGGGCCTGATCTGCCGCGACAACATCCGGGCCGACATCCGGATCACGTTCTTCGTCCGGGTCAACAAGACCACCGAGGACGTCATCAAGGTGGCCCAGGCGATCGGCACCGCCCGCGCCAGCAACGAGACCACGCTGCAGGAGCTGTTCAGCGCGAAGTTCTCCGAGGCGCTCAAGACCGTCGGCAAGCAGCTCGACTTCGTCGACCTCTACACCAAGCGGCACGACTTCCGCGACCAGATCATCGAGGTCATCGGCACCGACCTCAACGGGTACAGCCTCGAGGACGCGGCGATCGACTTCCTCGAGCAGACGCCGCTGATGTCGCTGGACGCCAAGAACATCCTCGACGCCCAGGGCATCCGGAAGATCACCGAGCTGACCGCGATCGAGGCGGTGCGCACCAACGACTTCCGGCGCAACGAGGAGAAGGAGATCACCCGGCAGGACGTGGAGGCCAAGGAGGCGATCCTCGAGCTGCAGCGCCGGCAGGCGGACGCCGAGATCAAGCAGCGCCGCGAGATCGAGACGATCCGGGCCCGCGAGGAGGCCGAGATCGCCCTGGCCCAGGCCGAGGAGATGCTGCGGGCCGAGGGCGCGAGGCTCAAGACCCAGCAGCAGCTGGGCGTGCAGCAGGAGAACAAGGCCCGCGAGATCGCGGTGGCCGAGAAGAACCGCGAGCGGGTCATCGCGATCGAGACCGAGCGGATCGAGAAGGACCGCATGCTCGAGGTCATCGGCCGCGAGCGCGAGACCGAGCTGACCACGATCGCCAAGGACAAGGAGGTCGAGGCGGAGAAGCGCTCGATCGCCGAGGTGATCCGGGAGCGGATCGCGGTGGAGAAGACGGTCGCCGAGCAGGAAGAGAACATCAAGCGCCTGCGCACCGTCGAGGAGGCCGAGCGCACCCGCCAGGCCGTCATCATCAACGCCGAGGCCGAGGCGCAGGAGGCTCTGGTCAAGGACATCAAGGCGGCCGAGGCGGCGGAGGCCGCGGCCAAGTTCAAGGCCCGCGAGGAGCTGGTGCTGGCCGAGGCCCGGCAGCAGGCCGCCGAGCTCGACGCCCGCGCCGCGATCCGGCTGGCCGAGGGCAAGCAGGCCGAGGCGGCGGCGTTCGGGCTCGCCGACGTGCAGGTGCGCGAGCGCAACGCCGAGGCGGTCGAGAAGCACGGCAAGGCCGAGAACGTGGTGGCCCGCGAGAAGGCGATGATCGCGGCCGACGCGATCAAGGCGAAGCTGCTGGCCGAGGCGGTGGGTCTGCAGGACAAGGCGGCCTCGATGGCGGCGCTCGACGACGCCAGCCGCGGGCACGAGGAGTACCGCCTGCGGCTGGAGATGGAGAAGGAGCTCCGGCTGGCCGGCATCAACGTGCACAAGGAGATCGCCGAGGCGCAGGCCAAGGTCATCGCGGCCGGCCTGGAGAAGGCGGACATCGACATCGTCGGCGGCGAGTCGGTCTTCTTCGACAAGCTGATCGGCTCGATCACGCTGGGCAAGAGCGTGGACGGCTTCGTCGAGCACTCGACGGTGGCTCAGGCGCTCGGCGCGCGCTATCTCGACGGCGAGGGCGACCTGGTCGGCGACCTCAGCAAGGCGCTGGCCGGGATGAGCACCCAGGACGTGGCCAACGTCAGCGTGGCCGCTCTGCTGGCCAAGGAGAACAGCGCCAAGCAGAACAACAACGCCAAGTGACCGAGCCGGGATTGGACGCCGGCACCTACGAGGTTCTGCGCGCCCGCCTGGGCGCGCAGGCCAAGGAGCTGGCCGCCCGCGCCGAGGCGCTGAACGACAAGCGGATCGAGACGTTCGGCGGCCGGCCGATGACGCTGACCGGCACCGAGCGGATCCGCACCGAGAACAACTGCGTGCCGCGGGACATCGCGCACGTGGGCGGCGTGATGCTGTTCGGCTACAACGTCTTCATCGGGCTCAAGGCCGAGACGTCGATCGCGGACGTCTTCGCGGTGCACAGCTTTGCCGAAGGCGGCTTTTCCAAAGAAGAGAAGCCCGGCCTGCTCGACGATCCGGGCTTCCAGCGCGACTTCGCCGAGCTGTACCGGTACTACAAGGACACCAAGCTGCTGCAGCTGCGCCGGCTGGAGGGGCTGCTGCTCGCGGTGTTCCAGACCGGGGCGCGCGGCGACGACCTCAAGGTGCTGCGCTGGCGGGTGGCCACCGACGGCACGGTGTCCTACGTGGACAGTCGGGGGGAACGCGACCACGTGTTTCCGCCGGCGCACGACTTCGAGTGGACGCCGACCACCCGGGACCAGCACGTGCTGGGCCGGCACCCGCACGTCTCGATCGAGGACGTGGTCTTCGTCGAGACGGTCGGCGGCGATCTCACCATCAAGGTGGAGAACAACACCGAGAACGGCGAGGGCATCTACACCGAGCCGGTGGACGAGCCGCTGCAGAGCCTGGCCGACGCCGAGATCTCGTACGCGAAGCTCGGGCCTTTGATCTTGATCCGGGTGTTGCCCTACAAGGAGACCCGGTACCGCCACCTGGTGTTCAACACCCGCACCAAGGACGTGCGGCGGCTCGACGGGATCGGGCAGGCCTGCCAGCGGCTGCCGGAGGACCAGGGGATCATCTTCCCGGGCGGGTACTACCTGGCCACCGGCGTGACCCGGACGTTCGACGCGGTGACCGCCGACCTCGAGTTCGAGCGGGTGGTGCGCTCGGTCAACGGCGAGGACGTGCTCTACGTCTTTCACGCCCGCGAGTCGGGGCGCTACCTGCTGCTGCCCTACAACGTGATCCGCAAGGAGGTCGCCACCCCGATCACCTGCCACGGCTGGTCGCTCTTCGACGACGGCACGCTGATCGCGTTCCGGCACGACGGCGACGAGCCTAGCCGGGTGCACGCGATGCAGCTGTGGCAGACGCCGTACGTGTCGGACACGTTCGCGGCCGCCCAGCCGGCCGGCGAAGGGCCGCTGCAGCGGATCGGCAACGCCGATCTGGTGCGCGGCATCGCGGACGCGCTCTCGGTGGCCCGGATGGTCGAAGAGATGTCGCCTTCCGGGCCGGTCTTCGAGGCGATCATCGCGGCCTGCGGACGGCTGTTCGACCACTACTTCTGGCTCGGCGAGGCGGAGCTGGAAGACCTGGCCGCGCCGCTGACCGAGGTGCGCGCGACGGCCGAGCAGGTGCTCGACGAGTTCGAGTCGGTGCAGCAGCTCACCGCGCAAGCGCTCGCGGCCGTCGAGGACGCGGAGACGGCCGCGACGACGCTGATCCGGCGGGCGCGCAACGACGCGCCGAGCGCGACCGACGGCTGGATCGCGCTGCTCGCCGAGCTGCGCGCGCAGCAGGGCCATGCGGTCACGCTGCGCGAGATGCGCTACGCCGACCTGGCCAGGCTCTCCGCCCTAGAAGATCAACTCTCGCAGGAGGTCGACGCCACCGCGGCCCGGGCCGTCGAGTTCCTCCGCCGCGAGGACGCGTTCGCGGGCTATCAGCAAGCGGTCGCGGCGCTCGTCGACGAGGCCGCGGCGATCCCGACGGTGGCCGCGGCCGCGCCCGTTGCGGAGCGCCTGACCGAGCAGGCGGACGGGCTGCAGGTGGTCATCGACGTGGTGGGCGGCCTCGAGATCGCCGACGCCACCGTGCGGGTCGCGATCCTCGAGCGGATCGGCGAGGTGCTCGGCGGGGTCAACCGGGCCCGGGCCACCCTCGACGCGCGCCGCCGCGACCTGGCCGCCGCCGAGGGGCGCGCCGCGTTCGCGGCCGAGTTCGCGCTGCTCGGACAGGCGATCACGGCCGGGCTGGCGGCGGCCGACACGCCGGATCGCTGCGACGAGCAGTCGGCCAAGCTGATGCTGCAGGTGGAGGCGCTCGAATCGCGGTTCGGCGACTTCGACGACTTCGTGGACCAGCTCACCGCCAAGCGCACCGAACTCTACGAGGCCTTCGCGGGCCGGCGGCAGAGTCTGCTCGACGAGCGGGCGCGGCGGGCCGACCGGCTGGTGGCGTCGGCGCAGCGGACTCTCGCCAGCGTGCAGCGGCGGGCCGCGTCGCTGTCCACCCTGGACGAGGTCAACACCTATTTCGCGACCGACCCGATGGTGGGCAAGCTGCGGTCGGTCGCCGGCGAGCTGCGCGACCTGGGCGACACCGTGCGCGCCGAGGAGCTCGACGGGCGGGTCAAGGCGGCGCGGCAGGACGCCGGTCGGTCGCTGCGGGACCGGCTCGACCTCTACGGCGACGGCGGCCAGACGATCCGGCTCGGCCGGCACACGTTCGCGGTGAACACCCAGGCCATCGACCTCACGCTGGTGCCCGACGGCGCCGAGCTGGCCTTCACGATCACCGGCACCGACTATCGCGCGCCGATCCGCGACGCCGCGTTCGTGGCCGAGACCCGCCCGTTCTGGGACCAGCCGCTGATCTCCGAGAACCGGGAGGTCTACCGCGCCGAGCACCTGGCCGCCGCGATCTTCGCGGCGGATCCGGCGACTGCAGCGGCCGCGCTGGCCGATGGGTCGATTCGAGATCTCGTACGGCGGGAAGCGGAGTCCCGCATCGACGAGGGCTACGAGCGCGGGGTGCACGACGCCGACGCGGCCCTGATCCTGGACGCGGTGATCCGGCTGCACGCGGCGGCCGGCCTGCTCCGCTACGAGCCGTCGGTGCGGGTGGCGGCCCAGCTGTTCTGGGCCTTCGAGACGACCGCTGAGCAGCGCACCGCGTGGACCGTTCGGGCTTCGTCGCTGGCGCGGGCCCGCTCGGCGTTCGGCTTCTCCGGGGCGCTTGACGATCTTGCGCGCGAATTGCCCGTCGACCCGCTGGTCGGCGAGTATCTCGCCGAGGAGCTGGCTACCGGAAACTCCGGATTCATCACCTCGGCCGGGGCGCGCACGTTTCTCGACCGCTTCCATCGGACCGGCCGCGGCTACCTCGACGACCTGGCGGCGCTTCCCGACGTCGCCGCTCGCCGTCAGTTGATCACCGGCTGGCTGACCGCGTTCCGGGCCGCCAACCCGGCCAGCGGCACCGAGGACGACCTGGTCGAGGCGGTCGCGATCGAGCTGACCGGCACCCAGATCACCCGGTACGACTCGGCGGCGGCCCTGGAAGCCACCGTGGAAGGGCTGCTCGGCGTGCATCCGCGGATCAGCGGCGGCAAGCTGACCATCCGGCTCGACCGGTTCCTGACGACGACCCGGGCATTCCGGGAGACCGGGGTGCCGGCCTTCCGCGCGTACCAGAAAAAGCGGACCGCCCTGGCCGCCGCCGAACGCACCCGCCTGCGTCTCGACGAGTTCGAACCGGCGGTCCTGACCGCCTTCGTGCGGAACCGGTTGCTCGACGAGGTGTATCTGCCGCTGATCGGCGACAACCTGGCCCGGCAGATCGGCGCGGCCGGCGACGCCAAGCGCACCGACCAGTCCGGCCTGCTTCTGCTGATCTCGCCGCCCGGCTACGGCAAGACCACGCTCATGGAGTACGTCGCCAACCGGCTCGGCCTGGTCTTCGTCAAGGTCAACGGGCCGGCCCTGGGGCACGCGGTCACCTCGCTCGACCCGGCGGCGGCGCCGAACGCGACCGCGCGGCAGGAGGTGGAGAAGATCTCGTTCGCCCTGGAGATGGGCAACAACGTGCTGCTCTACCTCGACGACATCCAGCACACGTCGCCCGAGCTGCTGCAGAAGTTCATCTCGCTGTGCGACGCCCAGCGGCAGATGGAGGGTATCTGGAACGGGTCGACGAAGACCTACGACCTGCGCGGCAAGCGGTTCGCGGTGTGCATGGCCGGCAACCCGTACACCGAGAGCGGGCAGCGGTTCCGGATCCCGGACATGCTCGCCAACCGGGCCGACGTGTGGAACCTCGGCGACGTCCTGTCCGGCAAAGCGGACCTGTTCGAGATGTCCTACCTGGAGAACGCGCTCACCTCGAACCCGGTGCTCGCGCCGCTGGCCACCCGGTCGGCGGAGGATCTGCCGCTGCTCGTGCGGCTGGCTTCCGGGGACGCGAGCGTGCGGCCGGACCGGCTGTCGTACGCCTACTCGGCGGCCGAGCTCGACCAGGTGCTCTCGGTGCTGCGCAAGATGCGGCACGTGCAGCGGGTGGTGCTGCGCAACAACCAGGCCTACATCGCGTCGGCGGCGCAGGAGGACTCGTCGCGCACCGAGCCGCCGTTCCGGCTGCAGGGGTCGTACCGGAACATGAACAAGCTCGCCGAGCGGATCGTGCCGGCCATGAACGACGACGAGGTCGAGGCGGTCATCGACGACCACTACGCGGGCGAGGCGCAGACGCTCACCACCGGCGCCGAGGCGAACCTGCTCAAGCTGGCCGAGCTGCGCGGACGGATGGCCCCCGAGCAGGTGAATCGATGGGCCGAGGTGAAGGCCGGCTATCTGCGGGCGCAGGCCCTGGGTGGCGGCGGTGAGGACCCGCTCTCGAGGGCGGTCGGCGCGGTCGGGCTGCTGGCCGATCGGGTGAGCGACGTGTCGTCGGCGATCGGGCGACTGCGGCCTTCTTGATCTCCGCCGGTCACCCTCTACGGCGAGTCGGTCTCGGTGGGTGCCGGCGACCTGGTGCGGCTGTCCGCGGGCACCGAGACGACGTGGGAGGTCACGTCGCCGCTGCGCGGCTCTACATCGCCTAAGTCTTGAGTCGGGCGCTCGTCCGCCGACCGGCGTACGCCGCGAACGCCAGCCAGTAGACCGGGTAGAGGCGGAAGAACCGCCGGGCGGCGAAGACCGGCAATGACTGCCCGGCCAGGCTCAGCGGAATGACGTAGCCGCTGACCAGGAAGAACGCGACAACCCCGACCCGGCCCAGGTCGAGGTTGTCGTGGGTCCAGGACGTCCGCCACCGACCACCAACTGCCGGACGTCGCGCTCAGGGCCACTTCGACATACCGAACATAACGTCCCCAAGAGAGGGCTCGCGGCGGCCGTCCAGCCGGCTTTGCTCTGCTTACCCGCAGGAAGCGCCCACTTGCTCTGACCGGAAAATAGAAGCTTGGCCATGGTGGGGTGTTTGGGCAGGTGGGGGTGCCGGGCCGGTGGCCGGTCCGGGGTGGCGTGTGATGTGTTCAGGCGGCGGCGGTGAGGGTGACGGTGTA
>NZ_JBHTBJ010000031.1:0-90590 GCF_042664765.1 Paractinoplanes rhizophilus
GGGAGAGCGACGCCGCGCGGGAGAGCGACGCCGCGCGGGAGAGCGACGCCGCGCGGGAGAGCGACGCCGCGCGGGAGAGCGACGCCGCGCGGGAGAGCGACGCCGCGCGGGAGAGCGACGCGGCGCGGGAGAGGGACGCGGCGCGGGAGACTGATGTCGCGCCGGAGAGCGACGTCGCGCGGGAGGCGGGCGCGGCCTGGGCGGCGGACGGGGCGAACAGGAGCGGCAAAACGGCGGCGAACGCCGCGAGCAGGACAAATTTGGGCATGGTGAAACGGACACGAGCAGACAAGACGATTCCTGGTCCTTCAACCGCCTGCGAGGTTAGCTGTCGGGTTGGGCCTGAAGGCGGCCCGCCGCGCTGCGCGCGACCTCACCCCGGAGCCGGCGAGCCGGCAGAAAATGGGTCCCCCGTTCCCGCCCACTGAAGCTTCCGATCGGAGGAATGGACCGCTCGCGGTGGGCGGGACTCGGCGTCCGCGGCGGCGGTGGCCGCCGTTGCGGAAAACGGGGCCGGAAGACCAGTTCGGTGCGCGGGTCGGGCAGAAGCGGGAAAGGGCGGGGTTGCTCCCCGACGGCTACCCGCGCATCCCGGCGGCTACCCGTGAATCGGAGCATCCAGCCCGGTGAGGGGCAGACCGGACCCGCCCCACGCCGTGGCGACGATCTCGGCGGCGATCGCGACGGCCGTTTCCTCGGGGGTGCGGGCGCCCAGATCCAGGCCGATCGGAGCGGACAACCGGGCCAGCGCGGCCTCGGACACGCCGGCCTCGCGCAGGCGGCGCATCCGGTCGGAATGGGTGCGGCGGCTGCCCATCACGCCGATGTAGCGGGCCGGCGTGCGCAACGCGACCTCGAGCAGCGGAACGTCGAACTTGGGGTCATGGGTGAGGACACAGAGCACGGTGCGCTCGTCGACCTCGGTGGACTCCAGGTAACGATGCGGCCATTGCACGACCAACTCGTCGGCCGAGGGGAAACGCTTGCGGGTGGCGAAGACCGGACGCGCGTCGCAGACCGTCACGTGGTAGCCGAGGAAGCCGCCGATGCGGGCCATCGCGCCGGCGAAGTCGATCGCGCCGAAGACGATCATGCGGGGCGGCGGAAGGTAGCTCTGCACGAAGATCTCGACGGCGGTGAGGCGCTGCTCGCCGTGGGCGCCGAGGTGGACCACGCCGGTCGTGCCGGCCGACAGCATCCCGGCCGCCTGCTGCTCGGCCGCCCGGTCGAGGCCGGGGTCGCCCAGCGAGCCGGCGACGCGCGTGGGCCAGACCGCGAGCTGCTTGTTGTCCAGCGAGACGGTGGCCACCGGGCGGCCGTCCTTGACCGCCGCGAGCACCTCGTCGACGTCGGCCAGGGCGTCCCACGGCTGCACCAGCACCTCGATCGTCCCGCCGCAGGTCAGCCCCACCTCGAACGCGTCGCCGTCGCTCACGCCGTACGTGTGCTGCTGGGCCTTTCTGGTCTGCATGACCTCCTCGGCGGCGGCGTAGACGGCGCCCTCCACGCACCCGCCGGACACGCTGCCCAGCACCTCGCCGCGCTCGTTGACCGCCATGGCCGAGCCGGGCTGCCGCGGCGCCGAGCTCCACGTGCGCACGACGGTGGCCACGGCGAACGCGAGGCCCTCCGCGCGCCAGGCGATCAGCCCGTCAACGATGTCCCGCACACCCAAACCCTCCGCGATCGAGTAGTGGATCGTCAACGGTCAGTTAAGAGATCCCTTAGGTCGCTGTTGACATTGATCACCACACGCGAGAAGTTTTCCAGAATTCTTGGGAGGTGCAGCGTGCAGGTGCCGGCCCCGTTCGAGTACGAACGCGCCACCACTGTGGACCATGCCATCGGACTGCTGGAACGTCTGGGAAGCTCAGCGCGGCTCGTCGCGGGCGGGCACAGCCTGCTGCCGATGATGAAGCTGCGACTGGCGAACTTCGAATACCTCATCGACATCAATCCGCTCCACGACGAGCTGGGCTACATCAAGATCAACGACGATGACGTACGGATCGGCGCGCTGACCCGGCACCGCGAGCTGCTGGAGTCGGACGAGCTGGCGGCGGCGTTCCCGATCTTCCGGGAGGCCGAGCGGGTGATCGCCGACCCGGTGGTGCGCAACCGGGGGACGCTCGGCGGGTCGCTGTGCCAGGCCGACCCGTCGGAGGACCTGTCGGCCGTGTGCACCACGCTCGACGCGCGCTGCGTGATCCGCGGGCCCCGGGGCGAGCGGGTCGTGACCATGGAGGAGTTCCACGTCGGGCCCTATGAGACGGCGGTGGGCGACGACGAGATCCTGGTCGAGATCCGGCTGCCGCGCCGGCCCGGTCACGGCAGCGCGTACGAGAAGGTCGAGCGCCGCGCCGGGGACTGGGCGGTGGTGTCGGCCGGGGCGGCCGTGTGGCTGGCTGCGGACGGCACGATCGTCGACGCCCGGGTCGGACTCGCCGCCGTCGGGCCGAATACCACCGGGATTCCCGAAATCTCGGACACGCTCCGCGGCCGGGTTCCCGATGAGAGCGCCTACGAGCAGGCGGGCGCCATCGCGGCCCGCAGCTGCGACCCGGTCACCGACCAGCGGGGCAGCGAGGAGTACAAGCGCCACCTCGCGGACGAGCTGACCCGGCGGACCCTGCGCACGGCCGTCGAGCGGGCGAGGAGCTGAACATGCAGGTCACGATGACCGTCAACGACGTCGAGGTCACCCGGGAGATCGAGGGCCGGCTGCTGCTCGTGCACTTCCTGCGGGACGTGCTCGGCCTGACCGGCACCCACTGGGGCTGCGACACCAGCAACTGCGGCACCTGCGTGGTCTGGCTGGACGGCGAGCCCGTCAAGTCGTGCACCGTGCTCGCCGCGATGGCCGGGGGCCACGAGGTCCGTACCGTCGAGGGCCTGGCCCGCAACGGCGAGCTGGACCCGATCCAGGAGGGCTTCATGCAGTGCCACGGCCTGCAATGCGGCTTCTGCACGCCGGGCATGATGATGACCTGCCGGGCGCTGCTCGACCGCAACCCCGACCCGTCGGACGCCGAGATCCGGGAAGCGATTTCCGGGCAGATCTGCCGCTGCACCGGATATTCGACGATTGTCCGTTCCGTGCGGTGGGCCGCGGTGCATTCCGAAAAGGAGATCCCGGCATGACCACGGTGCAGGATCCGAGATTTACCGAATTTCATGACAACGACCAGAAGCCGGTCGGCTTCGGGCGCATGCTGCGCAAGGAGGACCCGCGGTTCCTGCGGGGCCGCGGCCGCTACACCGACGACGTGCAGCTGCCCGGCATGCTGCACCTGGCGATCCTGCGGTCGCCGTTCGCCCACGCCCGCATCGTCAGCGTCGACACCAGCGCGGCCGAGGCCTCGCCGGGCGTGAAGCTGGTGGTCACCGGCGCCATGCTGGCCGAGAAGGGCCTGGCCTGGATGCCGACCCTCTCCAACGACGTGCAGGCCGTGCTGGCCACCGACAAGGTCCGCTTCCAGGGCCAGGAGGTCGCGTTCGTCGTCGCCGACGACCGGTACGCCGCCCGGGACGCGCTCGAGCTCATCGACGTGGAATACGAGGTGCTCGAACCGGTCATCGACGCCCGCAAGGCGCTCGAGCCGGACGCGCCGCTGATCCGTGACGACCTGGAGGGCAAGGAGAACAACCACGTCTTCGACTGGGAGACCGGCGACGAGGCGGCCGCCGAAGCCGTGTTCCAGCGTGCCGACGTGGTGGTGCAGCAGGACATCGTCTATCCGCGCGTGCACCCGGCGCCGATGGAGACGTGCGGCGCGGTCGCCGATTTCGACGCGGTCGAGGGCAAGCTGAAGCTCTGGTCGACCACCCAGGCGCCGCACGCGCACCGTACCCTCTACGCCATCGTGGCCGGCCTTCCCGAGCACAAGATCCAGGTGATCTCGCCGGACATCGGCGGCGGTTTCGGCAACAAGGTGCCGATCTATCCCGGGTACGTCTGCGCGATCGTCGGCTCGATCCTGACCGGCAAGCCGGTGAAGTGGATGGAGGACCGCTCGGAGAATCTGATCAGCACCGGGTTCGCGCGCGACTACATCATGCGCGGCGAGATCGCCGCGACCCGCGACGGCAAGATCCTGGCCATCCGGACGAACGTGCTCGCCGACCACGGCGCCTTCAACGGGACGGCCGCGCCAGTGAAATACCCGGCCGGCTTCTTCGGCGTCTTCACCGGCAGCTACGACCTGCAGGCCGCGTATTGCAAGATGACCGCGGTCTACACCAACAAGGCGCCGGGCGGTGTCGCCTACGCCTGTTCCTTCCGGATCACCGAGGCGGTCTACCTGGTCGAGCGGATCGTCGATTGCCTCGCCGACGAGCTGGGCATGGATCCCGCCGAGCTGCGTCTGAAGAACTTCATTCAACCCGACCAATTCCCGTACGAGACGAAGACCGGCTGGGTCTACGACTCGGGCAACTACGAGCCCACGATGCGCCTGGCCATGGACATGGCGGGGTATGCGGACCTGCGCAAGGAGCAGGAGCTCAAACGGGCCCGGGGCGAGTTGATGGGCATCGGCATCGCGTTCTTCACCGAGGCGGTGGGCGCCGGCCCGCGCAAGCACATGGACATCCTCGGCCTGGGCATGGCCGACGGCTGTGAGCTGCGCGTCCACCCGACCGGCAAGGCCGTGGTGCGATTGAGCGTGCAGAGCCAGGGCCAGGGCCACGAGACGACGTTCGCGCAGATCGTGGCCGAGGAGATCGGCATCCCGCCGGCCGACATCGAGGTCGTGCACGGCGACACCGACCAGACGCCGTTCGGCCTCGGCACGTACGGCAGCCGCTCGACGCCGGTCTCGGGCGCGGCGGCCGCGCTGGTCGCCCGCAAGGTCCGCGACAAGGCGCAGCTGATCGCCTCGGCGATGCTGGAGGTGTCGGTCGCCGACCTGGAATGGGTCAAGGGCTCGTTCCAGGTCAAGGGCGACCCCGGCAAGTCGGTGACGATCCAGGACGTGGCGTTTCGCGCGCACGGCGCCGGCGACCTGCCGGACGGCGTGGAGGGCGGGCTCGAGGCGCAGATCTGCTACAACCCGTCGAACCTGACGTACCCGCACGGGGCGTACATCTGCGTGGTCGACATCGACCCGGGGACCGCGCAGGTGAAGGTGCGCCGCTTCATCGCGGTGGACGACTGCGGCACCCGGATCAACCCGATGATCATCGAGGGTCAGATCCACGGCGGGCTCACCGACGGCGTCGGCATGGCGCTGATGGAGATGATCGCCTTCGACGAGGACGGCAACTGCCTCGGCGCGTCGCTGATGGACTATCTGATCCCGACGTCGCTCGAGGTGCCCGACTGGGAGACCGGGTTCACCGTCACCCCGTCGCCGCACCACCCGATCGGCGCCAAGGGCGTGGGGGAGTCGGCCACGGTCGGCTCGCCGCCGGCCATCGTCAACGCGGTGGTCGACGCGCTCAAGCCGTTCGGCGTCCGGCACGCCGACATGCCGCTCACCCCGTCGCGCGTGTGGGACGCGATGCGCGGCCGGGCCACGCCACCGATCTAGGAGCTGGTCATGACCCTCATCGCCGAACGCGTGCGCGAGCTGACCGGCGCGCGACAGCCGTTCGTGCACGCCACCGTGGTGCGCGCGCAGGCGCCCACCTCGGCGATGCCGGGCGACGACGCGGTGATCCTCGCCGACGGGTCCATCGAGGGCTTCGTCGGCGGGGTCTGCGCCGAGACGTCGGTGCGGGCCGCGGCGCTGGACACGCTGCGCGACGGCAACACCATGCTGCTGCGCGTGCTCCCGGACGGCGCCGCCTCGTTCCCGGATGCGCCGGGCGCCCAGGTCGTGGTCAACCCCTGCCTGTCCGGCGGCGCCATCGAGATCTTCCTGCGCCCGATGCTGCCGCGCCCGCTGATCGGCGTCGCGGGCGCGACGACGCCGATCGGCGCCGCGGTGGTCACCCTGGCCGGTTTCCTCGATCTCGAGATCACCGAGCCCATGGCGTACGCGGGGGCGAGCGCCGTCGTCGTCGCCGGCTTGGGCCGCGACGACGAGCAGGTCATCCGCGCCGCCCTGGACGCCGGCGTCCCGCTGATCTCCCTGGTCGCCAGCCGCACCCGGGGAGCGGCGGTCCTCGACTCGCTCGGCTTGACGGCGGAGGAACGCGCCCGGGTGCGGCCGCATGCGGGGATCGACATCGGGGCTCGCACACACCAGGAGATCGCGCTGTCGGTGCTGGCCGAGATAGTCCGCGAGCTGCGCGCGTCGTCGCCGGAGCCGGTGGCCGCCGCGCCTACGCGGACTGCAATTGATCCGATCTGCGGGATGACTGTCGTGATCGGGGAAGGGACGCCGCACGCCGTCGTGGACGGGGTCGAGCACTGGTTCTGCTGTGCGGGGTGTCGCGATCGGTTCGTGGCGGCCTCATGACGGTCGCCGGGCTCGTGCTGGCCGCCGGACGGTCGTTGCGGCTGGGTGAGGCGAAGCAACTGCTGCCCTACCGGGGGCGGACGCTGCTCGACGCCACCCTCGACATGGCGCGGGCCTGCGGGTTTGATCAGTTGATGGTGACGCTTGGTGGGTCGGCGGCGGAGGTTCGCTCGTGGGTCGATCTGAGCGGGTGCACTGTTGTCGACAATCCCGACTTCTCGGATGGATGTGGATCGTCCATTCGCATGGCGGTGCCCCGGGTCACGGCCGATGCGGTGGTGCTGTTGCTGGGGGATCAGCCCGGGATCGATCCGGGGGACGTGCGGCGACTGTGCGAGACGCGTACGGAAATCGCGGTTTGCCGTTATGCCGACGGCCTCGGGCACCCGTTCCTGTTCCGGCGAGCGACCTTCGGGGTGCTGGCCACGCTGCACGGGGACAAGGCCGTGTGGAAGGTGCTGCATTCCGGGGCGTTCGAGGTCACGCAGGTTCCGGTCGCCCGCGACACGCCGATCGACGTGGACACCCGGGCGGACTATCGGCGGCTGCTGGCGGGGGAGCGCCGGTGAACGACCCGCTCGAGGTGAGCCGGCGCCTGGACGCGGCCGACTATCTGGTCGACGACGGCCTCGCGATGGCCGTCTTCCTGTCGCTGCGGCTGGGGAAGCCGCTCCTGCTCGAAGGCGAGCCGGGCGTGGGGAAGACCGCCGCGGCCAAGGCGCTGGCGCTCGCGCTGGACACGCCGCTCATCCGGCTGCAGTGCTACGAGGGGCTGACCGCGGGCGAGGCGCTCTACGAGTGGAACTACCAGCGGCAGCTGCTGGCGATCCGGCTCGCCGAGGCGCGGCACGAGCGGCTGGCCGACGACGACCTGTTCACCGCCGAGTTCCTGCAGGAGAGACCGATCCTCAAGGCGGTGCGCCATCGCGGCCCGACGCCGCCGGTGCTGCTGATCGACGAGATCGACCGGGCCGACGACGAGTTCGAGGCGTTGCTCCTCGAGTTCCTCGGCGAGGCGTCGGTGACCGTGCCCGAGCTCGGCACCTTCACCGCTGCCCGGCCGCCGGTCGTGGTGCTGACCTCGAACCGCAGCCGCGAGCTGCACGACGCGCTGCGCCGGCGCTGCCTCTACCACTGGATCGAGTTCCCGTCGCCGGCCCGCGCCGCCGAGATCGTGCGGCGGGCCGTCCCCGGCGCCACCCATCCGCTGATCGCGAGCGCCACCGAGCTCATCGGGCGGATTCGCAAGCTGGAGCTTGACAAGGCGCCCGGCCTGGCCGAGACCATCGACTGGGTGTCGGCGCTCGCCGCGATCGGCGCCACCGAGCTCGCGCCCGCCGACATGCTCAGCACCATCGGCACGATCGCCAAGACACCCGACGACCGGCTCGTCATCGCCGTCGCTTTGGAGACGCCATGAAGATCACGAACGAGTTCACCGTGCACACCCCGATCGAGCGGGCCTGGGCAGTGCTGACCGACCTGGAGGGCATCGCGCCGTGCATGCCCGGGGCGCGGCTCACCGGCGTCGAGGGCGACACCTACAAGGGCAAGGTGAAGGTCAAGGTGGGCCCGGTGGTCTCCGAGTTCGCCGGGACGGCGCGCTTAGCCGAGAAGGACGAGGCCGCCTACCGGGCGGTCATCGACGCCAAGGGCCGCGACGCGCGGTCGGCCGGCAATGCCGCCGCGCTGGTCACGGCCGTCCTGACGCCGGCCGGTTCGAGTACGTCGGTGAGCGTCGACACCGACCTGAAGATCAGCGGGAAGCTGGCGCAGTTCGGCAGCGGCATGATCAAGGAGGTGTCCGGAAAGCTGCTGGCCCAGTTCGTGGACAACCTGGAGGCCAAGCTCGCGGCGGAGGAGTCCGCCCCGGCCGCCACCGAGTCGCCGGCCGCTGAGCCGCCGACCGGCACCGAGCAGCCCTCCGTCGGTGACTCGTCGGCGGGCGTTGCCGGGTCCGTGACGGCCGAGCCTGAGGCCGTGCCGGCGCCGACTGAGGGTGCGGTCCCATCGGCGTCGGTGTCCCCCCGGCCGAAGCCGGCGGCTGCGTCCCCGGCGGCTGCGTCTCCGTCGGCTTTCTCGCCGTCCAGCGCGGACGAGCCCGAGCCGCTCGACCTGCTCAGCGTGGCGGGGAGCTCGATCTACAAGCGGGCGATCCCGGTGGTGATCGGCGTGGTCGTGGTGGGAGCCGTCATTGCCTGGGCCATCGCGCGGCGCTGAGCCCACGCCGGTCCTGCTGCGCGGGGTCGACCGGGCGGCGTTCGCGGTGGCGTTCGCGGCGAAGCTGCGAGCGGCCGGCCTGGCCGCCGGGCTGACCGAGGTGGACGACCTGATCCGGGCGCTCGCCGCCGGGCCGCTCGACTCGCGGGACGCCGTCTACTGGACCACCCGCGTCGCCGTGGTGCGCAGGCACGCCGACCTTGCCACCTTCGACCGGGTCTTCGCGGCGGTGTTCGACGCCGCGCCGCCGGCGGCGCCGGCCCGGGATGCCGGGGCGCCCGGGCGGTCCGGCGAGGTGCACGTGCCGGTCGCGGGGGCGGCCGACCGGCCGGCCGAGGGTGGCGGGCTGCCCTGGGCGACGCTGCCGCCGGCCGTGGCCGTCGACGAGGCCGCGAACGACTCCGAGCTGCGCCTGCCCGAGTTGCGGCCGAGCGCGCTCGCGGCGCTGGCCGGTCGGCCGTTCGAGGAGCTCGACGCGGGACAGGTTGCGCTGCTGGCCGCGTCGCTGCGGGCGGCGCTGACCCGGTGGCCGGCCCGCCGCACCCGGCGGCACGCGACCGATCCGTCCGGGCGGCGGGTGGCGCTGCGGGCGACGATCGCGCAGGCCCGCCGGACCGCGTGGGAGCCGGTGACCGTAGTGCGGGAGCGGCCGGTCCGGCGACCCCGGCGGGTGGTGATGCTCTGCGATGTCAGCGAGTCGATGCGCGCGCAGGCCACCGCCTACCTGCATCTGATGCGGGCGTTCGCGACGGTCGGCGAGGCGGAGGTGTTCGCCTTCGCCACCACGCTCACCCGGCTCACCCCGGTGCTGCGGCAGACCTCGCCGCGGGCGGCCATCGCCCAGGCCACCGAGGCGGTGACCGACCGGTTCGGCGGGACGCGGATCGCCACCAACCTCGCCGCGCTGCTGGATTCGCATCACGGGAACGCGTTGCGGGGATCGGTGGCGGTCATCGCGTCGGACGGATGGGACAGCGATCCGCCGGAACGGCTCACGGCCGCGATGCAACGGCTGCGCCGCCGCGCGTACGCAATCTTGTGGTTGAATCCCCGCGCCGGCGCGCCCGGATTTCGCCCCACGGTGGCGGCCATGGCCGCCGCATTTCCCTATTGCGATCGGCTGCTGCCGGCCGCCACCTTCGCGGATCTGATCGAGGTCGTCCGCGGCTGAACGAAGGCTAGGGATGCATGGCGGCGCCCTTCGTCACCTTGTCGACGGCGTTGCGCGGGCCGTGGACGGCCAGGCCGACCAGGTCCCATTGCTCGGCGGTGACGGCCTTGACGGCGGCGCGGTTGTCATTGTCGTTGCCGGTGGAAAAGAGGTCCGAGGTGAATATCGCGACCGGGAGATTGCGGCCGGTCGCCCGGGTGTGCGCGGCCTTCAGCAGTTCCTTGCCGCCGGCGAGAACGAGCACCGGCTGGCGGAACATCGGCAGGTACCGGGTGCCGCCGGCGTCCTCGTACGGCTCGCCGATCACCTCGGGCATGACCGTGCCGAGGCCACTGACCAGGAAGGCGGTCACGTTGAGGCGCTGCCAGGCGAGCAGGTCGTCCCGGAGGATCACGGCGATTTTGGTGTCGAAGCGTTCCATGCGACCGATGGTGCGAGCCCGTACCCGCCCGGCTCTTGTACGATTTTGACGTGTCCGGCGCGGAGTTCTCGGCCTGGCGCCCACCTCTCGACGGCGTCGTCGAGGTGCTGAGCGCCCATTTCACCGGCCACGCCTATCCGATGCACGCGCACGACACCTGGACGCTGCTGATCGTCGACGACGGGGCCGTCCGGTACGACCTGGAAAATCACGAGCGGGACGCGTTCGGCGATCTGGTCACGCTGCTGCCGCCGCACGTGCCGCACAACGGGTCGTCGCCGCGGCCGTTCCGCAAGCGGGTGCTCTATCTGGCGCAGTCGCAACTGCCCGATCGCCTGGTCGGCGCTTCGGTCGACAATTCGGGATTCGCCGACCCGGGGCTGCGGCGCCTGATCTCGTCGATGCACCGCACGATCGGGCGGCCGGGCGAGGATCTGGCCGCCGAGGTCCACCTGGCCGAGATCACCGCGCGGCTGCGCGAACGGCTCGGCGTCCCGATGCTGTCGGACCACCTTTCCCGTACGCCCGCGCATCAGCTCCGCGATCTCCTGGAGCATCACGTCGTCCCGGGCATTTCGTTGCGGCAGGCCGCGAGCCTGTTGCATTTCCACCCGGCCTATCTGGTGCGCTCCTTCACCGCCGAATTCGGGATGTCGCCGCACAAATACCTGGTGTCCCGCCGGGTCGACGTCGCCCGCCGGCTGATTCTCGCCGGCCGCCCGCTGTCGCAGGTCGCCACCGAGAGCGGCTTCTACGATCAACCGCACCTGATCCGCCATTTCAAGCGCATCCTCGGCGTCAGCCCGAAAGCGTTCGCGCCCTCATGACCGGCCGGGTCAGCTCCACAGCGTCACGTGCACCGACGGCCGGAAGTGGCCGACGTTGACCCCCGAGCCGCGCATCATCGCCTGGATCGCCCGCGGCGTCGCGGCGAACCGGGCCAGCTCGGCCGCGGCCGCCGGCGCGCCCCGATCGGCCAGCGTCATCGCGTGCCACACCGCCTCGACGCTCGCGTACGGCCCCGGCACCTGCACCAGCTGGCCGCTGCGCACGTCCGGCGCCACCGTGTACGACAGCGCCGGCGCCACCCCCTTGCCGCGTTTCGCCTCCTCCAGGGCCGCCGCGTGGCTCTGGAAGATCTGCTGGTGCTCCTCCGGGACCGCCAGCCGGCGCAGCAGCTCGGGAGTCGCGCCCATGTCGGCGGCCCCCGACGGGCCCAGCAGCCACGTCTGGTCGCGCAGCTGCCCCGCCGACGCGCGCACCCCGGCCAGCGGATGCCCGGGCCCGGCCACCACGACTACCCGGTAGTTCATCACCGGGCGGCACACCAGGCCCGCGTCGGCGGCGGGACGCGGGCCGATCGCGATGTCGGCGCTGCGGGTCGTCAGCAGCCTCGCGAACGCCTTCGGATTGCGGACGCTCAGCTCCACGTCGAGGTCGTCGGCGCGGCCGGCGAACAACTCGATCAGGCCCGGCGCGGCGTGCTCGGCGAACAGCGCGGACGCGGCCACCCGCAGCAGGCGGCGGCCCTTGCCGGCCGTGCTGACCTCGAGCAGCGTGATGTCCTGCAGGCCCAGCATCTCGGCCGCCCGCGAGGCCAGCCGGAGGCCGCCGGGGGTGAAGGCGAGGCCGGCCGCCGTGCGCGTGAAGAGCTGGTCGCCGAGCTCCTTGCGCAACTGTCCGATGTGCAGGGAGATGGCCGACTCGGAGACCCGCAGCTCGGCGGCCGCGAGTTTCACCGACCCCAGGCGCACCACGGCCGAGTAGGCGCGCAGCTGCGTGGGGGTCATTGCCCGAGCCTGCCACGACGAGCCATGTCGAGCCCCCTATGGAGTGATGCCGAAGCTCCCCGAAATGTAGCGCGTCACACTGAATCGGGGGTGGCCGGCGACGGTCGCGTCCGGGCTGGGTGCGATTGAGCTCGCCGGGCGGAAAATGGACTCCATGCGGCGCCTCGTCGCGGTGCTTGCGCTTCTGCTCCTGACCGGCTGCGCCACGTGGTCCGGTCCACCGCCCGCGCCCTTCACCGTCCCGTACGGCAGTTCCGCGCACACGCTGCGGGTGGACGGGCTCGACCGCACGTTCCGGACATATCGGCCCCGATCCACGGCCGGGGCGCGGGCGCTTCCGCTCGTGCTGGTGCTGCACGGCAGCCTCGGCTCCGGGCGGCAGGCCGAGCAGGCGTACGGATGGAACGCGACCGCCGACCGCGACGGCTTTCTCGTCGCGTACCCCGACGGGGTCGACCGCACCTGGAACGGCCCGGCGGCCGACGACATCGCCTTCGTCGCGGACCTGGTCGCCGCGGTCGGGGCGGCGGCGCCGGTCAACCTCGCCCGCGTCTACGCCACCGGGATCTCCAGCGGCGCGACGCTGGCCTACCGCCTCGCCTGCGAGACCACCCTGCTGGCGGCGATCGCGCCGGTCGCCGGCACGCTGGCCGGCCCGTGCCCCGATCCGCAACCGATCTCGGTCCTGCACATCCACGGCACGGCCGACAAAATCATTCCGTACGGGGGCGGCCCGGGCCCCTCCGCGCTGGAGCTGGCCGGCTTCTGGCGGCGGGTCGACGACTGCCCGCGCCCGCGGTTCAGCACCTCGGGCCTGGTCACCACCACGACCGCGATCTGCCCCGGCGGCCATCTCGTGGTGCTCAAGGCGATCAGCGGCGCCGGTCACCAGTGGCCCGGTGCGGGCGCGCCCGGTGCAGCCCAGCCCGGTGCGGCCGTGCCCGGCCCGGTCGTCGCCCGGCTGCGCGGCCTCGATCCGCCCGCCGGCGTCCTGGACGCGACCGCCGCCATCGCGTCGTTCTTCCGGCTGTCTTGACGCAACCGCCTGGTTGCTATAGCGTCAGTAGCAACCAATCGGTTGCTACTGAAGGAGATCGTCATGGCATTCCCCGATCGCATCGAGCGCACGCTGCAGCTCGCCCACTCGCCCGAGCGGGTCTGGGCCGCGCTCACCACCGCCGAGGGCCTGGGTACCTGGTTCGGCAACGCCGCCGAGGTCGACCTGCGGGTCGGCGGCGTCGCGAAACTTTCCTGGACCAGCGGCGACACCGCGACGCTCACCGTCGAGCGGCTCGAGCCGCCGCGGGTGTTCGGCTACACCTGGAACATCTACGGCCTGCCCGCCGACGACCCGCGCCGCACCTACGTGGAGTTCACGCTGGAGCCGTCCGGCGCCGGCACTACGCTGACCATGGTGGAGACCGGATTCGCGCAGCTGCCCGACGACCTGCACAGCAAGGCGTTCGGCGGCAACACCGACGGCTGGACCAACGAGCTGGGCGAGCTGGTCGCGTACCTCGATGGCCGCTGACCACCGGGAAGCGGTGGCGCAGGAGGTCTTCGCCGCCCTGGCCGACCCGACCCGCCGGCAGATCCTGGCCGCGCTGGCGTCGGGCGGCCCGGCCACCGCGACCGACCTCGCCGCCCGGCTGCCGATCACCCGGCAGGCCATCGCCAAGCACCTCGTCCTGCTGGCCGAGGCGGGCCTGGTGGTGGCCGAGCCGGGGGAGCGGCGGCGGGTCCGATACCGCCTCGACTCGGCCCCGATGAAGGTGGCGCAGCAGTTCCTGGCCGCCCTCGCCCGCGACTGGGACGGGCCGCTCGCCGCCCTGCGCGACCACCTGGGATGACCCCGCGCCCCGGCGGTTCGCCGCCCTGCGCAATGCGGATTGCCGGCCGTATCTGTTCGGCGCCGCATTGGCGATGATGGCCGACAATATCGAGCACGTCATCACTTTGAGGATTATTCAGGGCGGTGGAGACCAAGCCGCTGACCTGAGGCCCACTGCAGCTCAAGGTTGGCCCTGAATAATCCTCATTGGGTGCTCTGGGAGAAATTCCATCTCCGGCTCTCGCCGGCTTCCAGGTGATCAGCCACTGGGTGCCGTTCCTGCTGTTCTCCGTCTATTTCGGCGGCCTGGCCGACCGGTTCGACTGCCGGCGGGATCGTGCGGCACGAGCGGCTCGGCCTGCTCGGCTCGCTGCGGGTACTGCGCCAGGTTCGCGCCAACCGGCTGGATCCCGGCGACGGCCGGCGCGGCGGTGGTCAGCACTTTCGGGCACGGCGTGAGCACGTTGCTCTTCGCGGTGACCGGCTCGTATCCGCTCGCGGTGGCGCTGCTGGTGATCGGCGGCCTGGCGAATCTCGCGGCGATGTCGGTCGGGCAGACCGTGGTGCAGCTGCTCGCCCCGCCCGGAGATCGCGGCAAGATGCTCGGGGTGTACGGCGTGTCGGCGAGCGGCTTGCGGTTCGGCAGCGGGATCACGGTCGGGCTGTTCGGCGCGGTGGCCGGGATCCACTGGTCGCTGGGGCTGAGCGCCGCCGCAATGTGCGTCGGAACCATCCTGGCGGGGCTTCCGGTTCTTCGCGATTACCGGCGGCGGAGCTGACCGATGGTGATCAGTTGTTCATCGTCCGCTGAGGGCCGGTAACCTGTTGAGTTGGTGAAGATCTGCTGGGTATTGCCTGAATAACGATTGAGATACGGGACAGACTTTTCGCGACCCAGCCAGTACGGTCGCGAAGCGCTCTACCCCGCAATTTCGATTGGATTCTCATAGTGTCCCTCAACGAGCAGGTTCCTCCGCCGCCTCCGGGCCAGCCGCAGTATCCGAATTTCCAGGCCCCGCCGCCTCCGCCACAGCAGGGCACCAGCGGTCTCGCGATCGCCGGCCTCATCTTCGCGTTCGTGGCGCCGCTCATCGGCTTCATCCTGAGCCTGATCGCGATCTTCAAGACCGGCCCCGGCAAGGCGA
Organism: Paractinoplanes rhizophilus; assembly: GCF_042664765.1. Classification (NCBI taxonomy): domain Bacteria; kingdom Bacillati; phylum Actinomycetota; class Actinomycetes; order Micromonosporales; family Micromonosporaceae; genus Paractinoplanes; species Paractinoplanes rhizophilus. The sequence goes on from NZ_JBHTBJ010000031.1 coordinate 14,983, forward strand.
AGGGGCGCGGTCTGGCGGTCGCGGGCACGATCATCGGTGGTCTGTTCACCATCGGCATCATCGGCATCATCGTCGCCGCCGGCCTCTTCGTCAGTAACTCGACGGTCGCCGACCCGGGCTGCGTCGCCGGCAAGGCCGCCATCATCAAGGGCGCCGAGAAGGTCGACGCCGCCTCGCTGCAGACCACCGTCGACGAGCTGAAGGCCGCCGCCGGCAAGGCGAAGCACGACGAGGTCCGCGACGCGATGAACACGATGGCCGACGACTACAGCCAGCTGCTCAACGCGATCAAGACCGGCGACATGCCGGACAACCTCGAGTCCAAGATCACCACGGACGTCAACAAGGTCGACTCGCTCTGCACCATCGGCTCCTGACACCGATCCACTCGCGGGCGGGGGCGCGCCGAGCGCCCTCGCCCGTGCGATCCGCACCGCCGGCATCCGCGATCAGATGAGAGCGCCGCGCCTGCCGCATCGGTTGCCGGAACGGCACGCCGCGAAAACCGCGAAAGATTGGGCGGCCTCCTCATCGGAGCCCGCCCTTCCCCCTATCCAGCCCATTCCTAGCATCTCTGCCTCGCAAGCCCCGGAAGCGGCCCGCGGAACCGAGTCAGATCGACGACGTTCGGCTCGCGCCCCGCACCTCCACCGCCTTCGGCGCCATCGATGGATTCCGGCCTGGCCCCGCCCGAGGGTGACCGACTTCGGCCAGAAAGCCGGGCCACGCCGCGCCCCCCGCGGGTGATCCATCGGGCCTAACGTGGGTACGAAAGCGTGGGCCGAGTGTCGAGGGGGACGTCTTGTCGATCGCCGTGGGTTACGCGCCGGGCGTGCGGGGGCTGCTGGATCAGGCCCGCACGGGCATGGAACGACTGACGCCCGAGCAGGCGCGAGCGGCCCACGCGGCCGGCGCGCTGCTGATCGACACGCGGACCGACGTGCAGCGGCGCGAACAGGGCGAGTTGCCCGGCGCGCTGGTCATCGACCGCACCGTCCTGGAGTGGCGTCTCGACCCGGCGTCGCCCGACCGCATCCCCGAGGCCACCGGTCACGACCTGCTCGTCATCGTCGTCTGCCGGCAGGGATACAGCTCCAGCCTCGCCGCGGCGAGCCTGCGGGCCCTGGGCCTGCGCCGGGCCACCGACATGATCGGCGGCATCGAGGCGTGGGTGGCCGCCGGCCTGCCGCTGCACACAGGTCCCGCCGACGAGCGTCGTTAGTCCGCGGACGCCGGCGAGCGTCGTCAGTCCGCCGCCGCCGGTGCGCGGCGCTGGTCGACGGCCCCGGCCGGGGCCCGGCTGGCCGCCGTGACCGCGCCGGTCAGCCGGCGCACAATCTCGGCCGTGCGGGCCAGCTCGTCCGCCGAGAACTCCGCCGCCGCGTCGCGCATCCGCTCGCCCAGCGGCACGAAGAACGCCGTGGCCACGCTCAGGGCCGTCTCGGTCATGGCGACCGTCACGCGACGGCGGTCGTGCGGGTCACGCGTACGGCTCACATGCCCGACGCCCTCCAGCCGGTCCACCAGGGCGGTCGCCGCCGCCGGGCTCAACCGCAGGCGGTGCGCCAGCTCGCCGATCGTGATCGGGTCGCCGGACGACGTGCCGTGCGCGATCCACATGATCGCGTTCAGGTCGCTGCGGCCGAGGCCGTGCGCCCGGGCGAACACGTCGACGAAGACATCGCTCTCCACGGTGAACAGGCGCAGGGCGTCGATCAGGTCACCCATGACGGTCTCGCGGTCGGGTTGCGTCGGCACGGCCGTCATTCTATCGTTTCCATAGTCGAATAATTCAACTGTCGAAACGTTGGGACAGACTGATGGTGTTTACCCGGATCAGGGTCGTCGTAGTCCTCGTGGCTACCCTCCTGTTCGCCGGGCTGGTGTTCGCGTTCTCGCCGGCCCAGCCGGAGAAGGGCGCGGCCGACGGCCTGCCCGCCGGCGCGCAGTCCACCCGGGTCACCGAGCTTCGCGACCGCTTCCCGAGCGGCCGGGCCGACAGCGCGGTCGTGGTCGTCGAGGGTCCCGGCGCCGAGCGGATCGCCACCGCCGACGCCGGCAAGCTGCGCGGGCTGGCCGGCGTCGAGACCGTGATGAGGCCGGTGACCTCGGCCGACGGGCAGGCCGCGCTCGTGGTGGTGCAGCTCGCCGAGGGGCTCGATGACGACGCGCAGCACGCGGCCGTCGACCGGATCCGGGCCGCGGTGCCGGACGCCCAGGTCACCGGCGGCGCGGCGGTCAGCCGCGACATCGCGAAGGCGTTCGACGGCGCCGACCTCACGCTGCTGTTCGCCACCGCCGCGATCGTCGCGATCCTGCTGCTGATCACGTACCGCAGCCCGATCCTCTGGATCGTCCCGCTCGCCGTGATCGGCCTCGCCGACCAGGTGGTGGCCGAGCTGCTGCCCTGGATCGCCCGCCTGGTGGGGGAGCGCACCGACGCGTCGGTCGCCGGCATCGTCTCGGTGCTGGTCTTCGGCGCCGGCACCGATTACGCACTGCTGTTGATCTCGCGATACCGGGAGGAGCTGCGGCGCACCGGCTCGCGTGCCGAGGCGATGCGCCGGGCCTGGCGGGCGGCCGCGCCGGCGATCACGGCGAGCGCGGGCACCGTCGTGCTCGCGCTGATCACGCTGCTCGCGGCGCAGATCACCGCCAACCGTACGCTCGGCGTCGCGGCCGCCGCCGGCGTGCTCGTGGCCCTGATCTTCGGCTTGTTCGTGCTGCCGGCCGCGGTGGTGGTGCTGCCCCGCGGCGTGTTCTGGCCCCGGGTGCCGCACGTCGGCAGCGCCGACCCGACCGAGACCGGGTTCTGGGCGCGCGTCGCCCGCGGCGTCGGCCGCCGTCCCGGCGTGGTGCTGTCCATGGGCCTCGCCGTCCTCGCGCTCCTTTCCGCCGGGCTGTTCCGCCTCGACGTCGGCCTCGACCAGTCCGAGCAGTTCCGCACCCAGGTCCCGTCGATCGACGCCCAGCAGGCCCTGGCCCGGCACTTCCCGGCCGGCGCCGCCCAGCCCGCCACGGTGATCACCGACGCGGCCCGGGCCGACGACGTGGCGGCCGCGTTGCGCCGGACCGAAGGCGTCGCCGCCGTGCTGCCGCCCGAGCGCTCCACCGACGGCGAGCTGGCGCAGTTCAACGTCCAGCTCACCGCCGCCGCCGGCACGCCGGCCAGCGACCGCGCCGTGCAGGAGCTGCGGACGATCCCGGACGTGCTGGTCGGCGGCAACCCGGCCGCCGAGCTGGACAAGCGCGATGCCAACGAGCGCGACGACCGGGTGGTGATCCCGCTGGTCCTCGCGGTCGTGCTGATCGTCCTGATCGCCCTGCTCCGGTCGATCGTCGCGCCGGTGCTGCTGCTGGTGACCGTCGTGGCCAGCTACGCGGCCAGCCTCGGCGCCGCCGTCCTGCTGATCGACGGCCCGCTCGACGCCAACGTGCCGCTGCTGAGCTTCCTGTTCCTGGTCGCCCTCGGCGTCGACTACAACATCTTCCTGATCACCCGGGCGCGCGACGAGGGCGTCCTGCGCGCCCTGGCGGCGACCGGCGGCGTCATCACCTCGGCCGGCATCCTGCTGGCGGCGGTCTTCGCGGTGCTGGGCGTGCTCCCGGTGGTGGTGCTGACCCAGATCGGCATCGTCGTCGGCATCGGCGTGCTGATCGACACCCTGCTCGTGCGGACCGTCGTGGTGCCCGCGCTCGCGCTCAAGCTCGGCGACCGCTTCTGGTGGCCGGCCAGGCCGAGGGTGGGTGCGCAGGCGCCCCGGCCGGCCGCCGCGAAGGAGGCGGTACCCGCGCCGTAGGCGGCGCGGGCCGGCCGGTCATTCGTAGTATTGGACGAGGCAGAACGCGTGGTCCTCCGGATCCGTCATGACGACGACCACGCCGGAGTCGTAGTCGTGCCGTTCCCCCGTGGCCCGGCCGCCGAGGCGGACGACCTCGGCCGTGGCCTCGTCGATGTCGTCGACGGCGACGTCGAGGTGGATCCGCACCTTCCCGTTCGCGGGCTCGGCGACCGGCTGGAACACCAGCCGCGGCTGGGGATCGCCCCGCTCGCCGAGATAGACCCACCCGTCCTCGGACGGCCCGGGCGCCCGCCCCAGCAGCGCGCTCCAGAATCGAGCCACCCGCTCGGGGTCGAGGCAGTCGACCGTCACACCGGACCACACATTCGCCATGCGCTCACCGTCGCAGGCTGGACAGCGCCTCCGCCAGCGAGATGACGTCGGCGTACTTCGCGTTCAGGTCGAACAGGTTGTTCTCGTGCGGGCCGCCATCGCGGTCGGCGCAGGCATCGCGCACGACGATCGGGCGGAAGCCGTGCTGCAGCGCGTCGAGAGCGGAGGCGCGAACGCACCCGCTGGTCGAGTAGCCGCCGATGACCAGGGTGTCGACGCCGTGCGAGGCCAGCCACGCGGCCAGCGACGTGCCGGCGAAGGCGCTCGCGTAGTGCTTGGTCACGACGAGCTCGCCGGCGGCGGGGGAGAGCGGCGGCGCGAAGCCGCCCAGCGGGTTGCCCTCGGCGAAGACCTTGAGCGACGGCACCTTCGCCGCGAACAGCGGGGCCTCACCGCACGACTCGTCGGCGAAGCGCACCCGGGTCCAGACCACCGGGATCGAGCCGTCGCGCGCGGCGGCGGCCAGCGACTCCATGGCCGCGGCGGCCGCGGCGCCGGTGCGCAGGAAGAGCGGCGAGTCGGGCGAGGTGTAGGCGAGCGCGGGGTCGACCAGCAACACGGCCGGGCGGCTGCCCCAGCCGAGCCGGTGCCCGAACCCGGCCGCCGCGTAGTCGGTGGAGAGGGACGTCACCGCGCTGCACCTCCGCCCGGGAAGGGGAAACGCTGCCACGATAGGGCACGCGGCTGCCGTAGGGCCAGCAACGCCGTCGCACCGGCAGTCGCAGGTAGGGGTGCGGGGATGGAGATCGTCGAGGTCGGGCCGCGCGACGGCCTGCAGTCTGGCCGACACCATCGGGGTCGGCGTGCCGGCGCAGGTGACCGAGCTGACCGCGGCCGTCCGGGAGGTCAGCGCCGCGCCGTTGCGCGCCCATTTCCACAACACCCGCAACACCGGGTACGCCAACGCCGTCACCGCCGCCGCCAACGGCTTCGCCGCGCTCGACGCGAGCCTGGGCGGGATCGGCGGCTGCCCGTTCGCCCCGGCCGCCACCGGCAACATCGCCACCGAGGACCTCGCCTACCTGCTCAACCGCTCGGGCCTGGCAACCGGCGTCGCGGTGGCGCCGGCGGCCGAGACCGGCGCCTGGATCGGGCAGCAGCTGGGCCTGGACAAGGTCCCGGCGCAGCTCGGCCGGGCCGGCGACTTCCCCGGCGATCGTCGATAGGAGGCGATCGGCCCGGGCGCCCCGAGTTCGCGGGGCGCGACCCCGCGCGATGCGACTGATGGTGCGGGCCGTCGCGGGTCACGCCGGGAGCGTCCCGGGCAGGTCACGTCTGAAGTCGTGCCGCGTTGCGGGCGTCGGCATCGCGCTGTTCGCGGGCGCGCCGCCCGGACGAGGTGGCGCCGGACGCGTGGGTGTGGCCCGGGATCGACCCGGTGCCTTCGGCGGAGTAACCACCGCTCGGCACGGGCGCGCCCGCGCCGGCGCCGTACCCGGCGGAGCCCGCCTCCGCGCCGGAGCCGCCGCCCGAGTCGCCGCCGGAGCTGCCGCCCTGCCCGCCGCCGAGGCCGCGGCCCGCGCCGCCGACCTGGCCGCCGCTCTGTGGCGGCACGAAGCCGGGGTGCCGGCCGGCGGACGAGCGGCCGGTGGCGGCGGGCGAAGGGTAGCCCGGCGGGGCGGTCCGGGCGTAGCTCGCGTCGTGCTCGAGCGACTCCGGCGCGCCGATCAGCGCGGTGAACGCGGCCCACGGCATCCGGTCGACCGGCTCGGCGCTGCCGGTGTCGGCGATCTGCCGGTACACCAGCGACGCGGCGCGCAGGGAGGCGAGCAGCGCGGCCACCGGGTGCAGCACGAGACGCACGCCGGCCCGGGCGAGGTCGGCGTCGCCCGGCACCGGCCGGTTGCCGGCCACCTCCGAGCGGTTGACGACGATCGGCACGCCCGGCAGCGCCTCGTGCACCCGGGCGAGCTCGTCGAGGGTGTCGACGCCCTCGGGGAGGACCGCGCCGGCGCCGGCCGCCGCGTAGGCGCGGCAGCGCTCGATCGCGTCGTCGAGCCCGCGCACCGGGTAGGCGCCGGTGCGGGCGATCACCGCGAGCCCCGGCACCTCGCGGGTGAGCGCGGCGACCGTGGCGGTGGCGATCCCGGCCTCGACGACCTCCGCGCCGGCCGGGTGGCCCGGGCGCCGGGGCTGGGCCCGGTCGTCGAGGTGCAGGCCGGAGATGCCGGCGCGCACGTACGCGTGCCCGGTCCAGACGGCGTCGAGCGGGTTGCCGTAGCCGATGTCGGCGTCGGCGATCAGCGGGATGCCGTCGAGGGCGGGCGCCAGCGTGGCGGCCCGGTCGGCGATCTGGGTGGCGTGCACGAAGCCCAGGTCGGAGCGGCCCAGCATGAGCGCCGACACGGCCGCGCCGGAGAGGTGGACGGCCCGGTGCCCGGCCGCCACCGCGAGCGCCGCGGTCACCGGGTCGTACACGCCCGGGACGTGCGTGACGGTGCCGGCCGCGAGCAGCGCCCGCAGCTCATCCGCTCCGGTCATGATTGAGCCTCCCTCGATGGTCGTGGAGGCGATTGTCCCTTTCGCGTTATCGTTCACGCCATGCGCACCGCCCGACTTCACGGCGCCGGGGACGTCCGCCTTGCCGACGAGCCCGATCCGGTCCCCGGCGAGGGCGAGTCGCTGGTCGAGGTGCGCAGCGTCGGGCTGTGCGGCTCCGACCTGCACTGGTTCGCCGAGGGCGGGATCGGCGACGCGGTCGTCGCCCGCCCGCTGGTGCTCGGCCACGAGATGGCCGGCGTGGTGCGCGGCGGCCCGTGGGACGGCCGGCGTGTCGCGATCGACCCGGCCATTCCCTGCCTGCGCTGCGAGCCCTGCCTCGACGGCAACCCGAACCTCTGCCTGACCATCGTCTTCGCCGGGCACGGCCGCTGCGACGGCGGCCTGCGCGGGCTGATGGCCTGGCCCAGCCACCGGCTGCATCCGATCCCCGACACCATCACCGACGACGAGGGCGCGCTGCTCGAGCCGCTGGGCGTGGCCCTGCACGCGTACGATCTGGCCCACTCCCGCCTGGCCCAGACGGTCGCGGTGGTCGGCTGCGGCCCGATCGGCCTGATGCTCATCCAGCTGGCCCGCCTGGCCGGCGCCACCCGCGTGCTCGCCGCCGACCCGCTGCCGCACCGCCTCGCCGCCGCGACCGGCCTGGGCGCCGAACCGCTCGACGGGTCCGCGCCCGAGGCCGGCCTGGTCTTCGAGGTCGCCGGCTCCGACACCGCCGTCGAGGCCGCCCTGCGTGCCGCCAAGCCGGGCGCCCGGGTGATCCTGGTCGGCATCCCCGACGGCGACCGCACCTCGTTCCCGGCCTCGATCGCCCGCCGCAAGGGCCTCACGCTGGTCATGTCGCGCCGCATGGGCGAGGTCTACCCCCGGGCGATCGCCCTGGCCGCGCAGAAGAGGGTCGACCTCACGTCGCTGGTGTCGGCGGCCTTCCCGCTGACCGAGATCGGCGCGGCGATGACCACCGCGGCCGCCCGCACCGGTCTCAAGATCGTCGTCCATCCCTGACCGGAGCGTGTCGTAACAGACAGCGGCCGGCATCTATGATCTCCGGCTCGCCGGGCGCAGGATGGGCACAGATGCCCTGATGACGGGGGCCCGCACGAGGCGGTGGACGATGGCCGGCAGCGGTATCGAGATGATCGGCATCGAGGTGGTTCCGGAGAGCGCGCGCTCCGGCGAGCCGCGGTCGTTGTTCTGGCCGTGGTTCGCGTCGAACATCTCGGTTCTGGGCGTCAGCTACGGCGCGTTCACGCTCGCCTTCGGCGTCTCGTTCTGGCAGGCGGTGATCGCCGGCGTCGTGGGCATCGTGGTCTCGTTCGCGCTCTGCGGGGTGATCGCGCTGGCCGGCAAGCGGGGCTCGGCGCCGACGATGGTGCTGTCCCGGGCGGCGTTCGGGGTCAACGGCAACCGGCTCACCGCGGCGCTGTCCTGGCTGCTCACGGTGGGCTGGGAGACGGTGCTGGTCATCCTGGCCACGCTCGCCACGTCCACGGTGTTCACCCGGCTGGGCTGGGGCGGCGGCACCGGCACCAAGGTGGTCGCGCTGGTCGTCGTGTCGGCGATCACGGTGCTGGCCGGCGTCGCGGGGTTCGCCGTGGTGATGCGCCTGCAGGCGGTGATCACGGTGGTGGCGGCGGTGCTGACGGTGGTCTACATGGTGCTGTCGGCCGACCACATCCACTGGGCGACCGTGTCGTCGTTGCCGGCCGGCTCCGCTCAGCACGTGATCGGCGCGCTGGTCTTCCTGATGACCGGCTTCGGGCTGGGCTGGGTCAACGCCGCCGCCGACTACTCGCGATATCTGCCCCGGCGGGCCTCGGCCCGCGGCGTGTTCGGCTGGACCACGTTCGGCGGCGCGCTCGGTCCGGTCGTGCTGCTGATCTTCGGCCTGTTGCTGGCCGGCTCGTCGGCCGACCTGGCCGACGCGATCGGCGCCGACCCGATCGGTGCCCTGACCACGCTGCTGCCGACGTGGTTCCTGGTGCCGTTCGCGATCGCCGCGGTGCTCGGCCTGATCGGCGGCGCCGTGCTGGACATCTACTCGTCCGGGCTGGCCCTGCTCACCGCGGGCGTCCGGATCCCGCGCTACCTGGCCGCCGGCGTCGACGGCGTCATCATGATCGCCGGAACGATCTACGTGGTGTTCTTCGGCAGCAGCTTCATCGGCGCCTTCCAAGGCTTCCTGATCACGCTCGGCGTCCCGATCGCGGCCTGGTGCGGCGTGATGGTGGCGGACGTGGCGCTGCGCCGCCGCGACTACGCCGAGGACGAGCTGTTCGATCCGCGGGGGCGCTACGGAGACGTACGTGTGCTGCCCTTGATCTTGGTTGTCGCCGGCACCGCGATCGGCTGGGGCCTGGTCACGAACTCGTTCGCGGGCTGGCTGGGCTGGCAGGGCTATCTGCTCGGGCCGCTCGGCCTCGGCGGGCGGGACGGCGACTGGGCCTATGCCGGGCTGGGCATCCTGGTCGCTCTGCTGATCGGTTTGGTCGGCACGCTGATCGGCAGCGCCGCAACGGTCCGCCGGCAGGAGGCCGCGACCTCACCGGTCCGCGACGTGGTCACCGAGCCGCGCGCGTAACGCCAGTCGATCGATCCGCACCGCCACGTCCGGCGTCACCGACGTGGCGGTGAATCCGTCGCCGGCCGGAGAAGCGTGACCGCTGACCGGAAGAGCGCCGTCCGAAGGCGACCGCTGACCAGAAGCTACGCGCCAGTAGCTAAGTGAGGCATCGACGTCCTAACATCTATGAAATTGTTTCGCGTTCGCGTGTTCCCGAAGGGATGCGTCAGATGCGCCGATACCGTCCTCTCCACGTCCTCGCCGCCACGGTCCTCGTCACCGCCGCCACCCTCACGCCGATCGCGGCCTCGCCGGCCCAGGCCGCCTACGCCGCCGACGACTACTGCCTCGGGCAGTGCTCCGACATCCTGCCGCCGGGCCAGAACGGCGACGCCGACCTGGTTCAGATCCTGGCCAACCAGGCGTTCGGCATCCTGCCGCCGCATTCCGACGACCAGCTGCAGAAGTACGGGAACCTGGCCTACAACTACACCGGCCTGACCCCGGAGCAGATCAACACGTTCTTCAACGACAGCTCCTACGGCGTGGCCCCGGGCGACGTCGCGAGCACCAAGTCGCCCCGCAGCGACGTCACCATCGTGCGGGACAAGCAGCTCGGCATCCCGCACATCACCGGCACCACCCGGGCCGGCCTGATGTACGGCGCCGGATACGCCGGCGCCCAGGACCGCCTCTTCCTGATGGATCTGATGCGGCACGTGGCCCGGGGCAACCTGACCAGCTTCGCCGGCGGCGCCGAGGGCAACCGCGAGCTGGAGCAGAGCGTCTGGCGCAACTCGCCGTACACCGAGGCCGACCTGCAGGCCCAGATCACCGCGCTGCAGAACTCGGGCACCCGCGGCGCGCAGCTCTACACCGACGTGCAGAACTACATCGCCGGCATCAACAAGTACATCGCCGACTGCATGGCCGCCCACGACTGTCCGGGCGAATACGTGCTCACCGGCCACCTCGACGCCATCACCAACGCGGGCGGGCCGGTCGCCTTCGTGCCGACCGACCTGATCGCGATCGGCGGCGTCATCGGCGGGCTGTTCGGCGGGGGCGGCGGCAACGAGATGCAGTCCGCGCTGGTCCGCATCGCCGCCCGCGCGAAGTACGGCGCGACCGCCGGGGACGCCGTCTGGCAGCAGTTCCGCTCGCAGAACGATCCCGAGACGGTGCTCACCCTCCACAACGGACAGACTTTCCCGTACGGGTCGGGGGATCCCGACGCCGCGGGGGTCGCCATGCCCGACGCCGGCACGGCCCGGCCCGAGCCGATCGTGTTCGACAAGACCGGCTCGGCGGGCGCCGCCGGCGGGACCAGCGCGCTGGCCGACTCCCTGGGGAGCCTGAAGATCGACGGCGCCCACCGCGGGATGTCCAACGCCGCGATCGTCTCCGCCGCCCACTCGGCCACCGGCCACCCGGTCGCCGTCTTCGGGCCGCAGACCGGGTACTTCGCGCCGCAGCTGCTGATGGCCCAGGAACTGCGCGGACCGGGGATCAGCAGCCGCGGCATCGCGTTCAGCGGGCTCAACCTGTACACCCTGATCGGGCGCGGCCCGGATTACGCGTGGAGCGCCACGTCGTCCATTCAGGACATCACCGACACGTACGCGGTGAAGCTGTGCAATGCCGACGGCAGCGCGGCGACCTTGGCCAGCACCGGTTACCTCTACCACGGCACGTGCACGCCGATGGAGGCGCTGACCCGGAGCAACTCGTGGAAGCCGACCGTCGCCGACTCCACCGCGGCCGGCTCCTACCGCCTCACCGTCCAGCGCACCAAGTACGGCCTGGTCACCTGGCGCGGCCTGGTCGGCGGCGTGCCCACCGCGTTCACCAGCCTGCGCTCGACCTACCGGCACGAGGCGGACTCGGCGATCGGCTTCCAGATGTTCAACGAGCCCGACCAGATGGCGACGCCGGCCGCGTTCATGAACTCGGCGTCGAACATCTCGTTCGCCTTCAACTGGTTCTATGTGAACTCGACCGACTCCGCGATGTTCACCTCGGGCGCTCAGCCGATCCGCGCGCCCGGCGCGGATCCCAACCTGCCGACCAAGGCCGAGCAGGCGTACGAGTGGCAGAACTGGAACCCGGCGACGAACGTGGCCGCCTACGTTCCCGCGTCCGGCCACCCGCAGGCGGTGAACCAGGACTACTTCGTCAGCTGGAACAACAAACAGGCGCTCGGGTACGGCGCGGCCGACGGCAACTTCAGCTTCGGCTCGGTGCACCGCGGCGACCTGCTCGACAAGCCGCTGAAGGCCGGGATCGCGGCCGGCGCCAAGTACGACCGGGCCTCGCTGCTGCAGGTGGTCGAGTCGGCGGCCGTCACCGACCTGCGCGGCACCGACGTGCTGCCGGTGCTGCTTCGGGTGATCGACACCGCCACGGTCACCGACTCGGCCCAGGCCGCGGCGCTGGCCAAGCTGCGCACCTGGCTCGCCGCCGGGGCGAAGCGGCAGGAGACGTCGGCCGGCAGCAAGGCGTACGCGAACGCCGACGCCATCCGGATCTTCGACGCCTGGTGGCCCAAGCTGGTGCAGGCGGCCTTCCAATCCGGCCTCGGTTCCGGCCTGTTCCAGGCCCTGGTCGACACCCTGCAGATCAACGAGTCCCCGTCCGGCGGGCAGACCGGCCCGGTCTCGTCGCTGCCGACCAGCGCCAACGAGTCCCAGGCGCACAAGGGCTCGAGCTTCCAGTACGGCTGGTGGGGATACGTCGACAAGGACCTGCGCGCGGTCCTCGGCGACAGCGTCCCCGGCTGGTCCACCAAGTATTGCGGCGGCGGCGTGGTCGGCGCCTGCCGCACCGCCCTGCTGACCAGCCTGTCGGCCGCGCTGGCCGAGCCGGCCGCTACGACGTACCCCGGCGACGCCACCTGCCCGGCCGGCGACCAATGGTGCGCCGACGCGATTCTGCAGAGCCCGCTCGGTGGCATCAAGCACGGCCTGATCGCCTGGCAGAATCGCCCCACCTACCAGCAGGTCGTCTCGTTCCCGGCCAGGCGCGGCGACGACATCGCCAACCTGGCCACCGGCCGGACGGCCACCGCGTCCAGCTCGCAGCTCGGCCACCCGGCCCGCGACGCGGTGGACGGCAGCCTGTCCACCCGCTGGGCCAGCTCGTGGTCCGACAACCAATGGCTCCGGGTCGATCTGGGCGCCACCGAGCCGGTCGCGCGGGCGGTCATCCGCTGGGAGGCCGCGTACGCCCGGACGTACAAGATAGAAACCTCGGCGGACGGTGCCACCTGGACCCAGGCCGCCGCCGTGACCGGCGGGAACGGCGGCCTGGACACCGTCACCTTCCCGGCGGTGTCCGCCCGATACCTGCGCCTGACCGGCCAGACCCGCGGCACGTCCTACGGCTTCTCCATCTACGAGCTCGAGCTCTACTCCCACTGACCGAACGGGCCCCGGCCGCGCGGCCGGGGCCCGTCCGGGCGGGTTGCGTGCCGCTGGTTCGATGTCTCCATGAACACCTGGACCGTGATCCTGCTCGTGGCCGCCGCCGTCGGGGTGGTGCTCGCTCTTTCCGGCTCGTCGCTGCAGGAGCGCCGGGCCACCGCGGTCCGGGTCTACCGCCGGCTCACCGGGGCGTTGCCGCTCGAGGCCAAGCGAGCGGTCGACCGCATCGCCGCCGGCGACTGACCGGCATCAAGTGCATCGGCCCGAAATGCTCAAGTTCAAGCGGCCTCGCCACGCGGCTCGAAACCTACTTTGAGGCTCACGTCCAGAGCCGCCGCCAGCCGTTCCAACAAAGTCAACGTGGGTACGGTCCCGCCGGCCTCGAACCGGGCGACCGCGGACTGCGTCATGCCCGACGCCTTCGCCAGCTGCGTCTGGCTCCACCCGCGGCGCTCACGGAGCTCCCGAACGGAACGGCCGAGCTCGAACGCCAGCCGCGCGGCGTCGTACGCCTCCGCCGCGCCCGGCTCGGCCATGCGCCGCTCCCGCATCGCGGACCAACCGACACCTTCGCTCATGACCTAGCCTTCCTCATCCATGACCTCGTGCGCCTCATCGATGCATCGCGCCAGCGCTCGGCGCGCCCGGTCGATCTCCCGTTCGTCCCGCATACGTGTCTTGTGAAAGACCGTCAACAGGATGATCCTTCTCCGGGCGGCGATCCAGTAGGTGACCCGAACCGCGCGGCGGTCGAGGTAAAACCGCAGTTCGCGCAGCTTCCGATCGAGCTGTTTTGTGTAGGGTTCGCCCAGCAACGGCCCTTGTTCAGCGAGCAGATCGACATAGAACGCCGCGTGCGCGAATTGAGCTGTCGGTAGGCTCTCCAGCCACTTCTCCACCTCCGGCTCCAGCTCGACAACACCCCAGGTCATAGCGACGATGCTATACCCGCGCTCATCGAGGTGCGAGGACAACCGGGGCGGAGGGACCGCCTCGCCGCGCGGAATCTACGGGACGCCGCGGATGCGGGTCACCAGGACCGAGCCGAGCACGGTCACCACGCCCGCGGCGAGGAACAGGACCGGGTAGCCGCCCAGGTAGGACACCAGCGGGAAGGCCAGCGCCGGCCCGAGGACCTGTGGCGCCGAGTTGGCGATGTTGATGACGCCGAGGTCGCGGGCGCGGTCCGTGGCGGCCGGGAGGACCTGGGTGATCAGCGCCTGGTCGACCGAGAGGTAGACGCCGAAGCCCAGGCCCAGGACGACCGCGGCGATCAGGGCGCCGGTCCAGGTGGGCCAGAACGCGAGCAGCAGCGTGGCCGCGGCCATCACGTAGCCGGAGAGGATGACCGAGGGCTTGCGGCGGCCGGTGCGGTCGGAGATGACGCCGCCGGCCACGACGGTCAGCACGGTCGCGATCGTGTAGACGACGATGAGGATCGCCAGGCCGTCCTCGGCGCTGTCGAGGTGGACCCGGTCGCGCAGGAAGTACAGCAGGTACAGGGTGGCCATCGCGTTGCCCAGCTGCACCAGGAAGCGGGTGCCGAAGGCCCAGGCGAAGTCGCGGTCGCGGAACGCGTCGAAGTGGAAGGCCTTGAAGCGCGGCGGCGCGGAGATGGCCGGGTCGCGGGTGGCCAGCACGAACGGGAGCGCGGTCAGCACGACCACGGCGGCGATCAGGGCGTAGCCGCCGCCGATCGCGGTGACGGCGAGGACGCCGGCCACCACGCCGACCGACTGGGTCAGGCCCACCCAGCCGGAGACCAGGCCGCGCTGGTCGACCGGGGTCTGGTCGGGCACGACCGCGGTGAGGCCGGCCTGCAGTGTGTTCAGCCCGGCCTGGGCCAGGCACCAGCCGATGCCGACCCACAGCAGGGTCCGCTGCCCGCCGAGGAAGACCAGCGCGGCGCCGCCGAAGAGGGCGCCGGCCACGATCCAGGTGTGCCGGCGGCCGGTACGGGCCGTGGTGATGTCGGACAGGGCGCCGGCGAGCGGGCCGGCGACCACCGCGATCAGCGCGCCGATCGCGGTGATGACGCCGAGCGCGGTCTCCTTGTGCTGCGGGCTGATGTCCTCGATCTGGTTGGGCAGCAGCACCTGCAGGGGCCCGAAGTAACCCATCCACAGGCCCAGGTTGGCCAGCGAGAGCAGGGCGATCCAGCGGCCGCCCACGCGCGTCTGCCGCAGGTCGGTCACCGCAGCGCGTCCCGCAGCCAGCGGAACGATGCTCTCGGCGTACGCGTCAAGGTCTTGAAGTCGACCCGGACCAGCCCGAACCGCTGGCTGTATCCCTCGGCCCACTCGAAGTTGTCCAGCAGCGACCAGACGAAGTAGCCGCGCACGTCGACGCCGTCGGCGATGGCGCGCCGGACCGCGCCGAGGTGGCCGTCGAGGTAGTCGATGCGGAACCGGTCGTCGAGCACGTCCTCGGTGGAGCAGCCGTTCTCGGTGATGTAGACCGGCGGGAGCCGGTAGGCGCCGTTCAGGCCGGTGAGCAGCTCGTGGAGGCCGTCCGGGACGACCGGCCAGCCGAAGGCGGTGGTCGGCACCCCCTCGATCGGGCGCAGCTCGAACATCTCGCCCGGATCGGCCGGCGCGGCCACCAGCGTCGGGTTGTAGTAGTTGATCCCGAGGGCGTCCAGCGGCGTCGCGATGATCCGCAGGTCGCCGTCCCGGACGACTGGCGCCAGGCCCTCCGCGAGGAACTGCGGATATTCGCCGATCAGGACCGGCTCGTTGAAAAGGCGGTTGTGGAAGCCGTCGTAGAGCATCGCCGCCGCCCGGTCGGCCTCGCCGTCGCTCGCCGGCGCCACCGGGGTGCAGTTGTTGGTGATCATCACCTCGGTCGCGCCGCGCTCGCGCAGCTGCCGCACCGCCAGGCCGTGCCCGAGCAACTGGTGGTGCGCCACGGGCAGGGCTTCGAGGTTGAGCGTCCGGCCTGGCGCGTGCGTGCCCCAGGCGTACCCCTGGGCCATGTGCACGACCGGCTCGTTCAGCGTGATCCACCGGGTGACCCGGTCGCCCAGCCGGTCGGCCACGTGCCCCGCGTACTCGGCGAACCGCAGCGCCGTGTCGCGGCTCAGCCAGCCGCCGGTGTCCTCGAGCGCCTGCGGCAGGTCCCAGTGGAACAGCGTCGGCACCGCGGCGATCCCGCGCGCGGTCAGCCCGTCGACCAGCCGGTCGTAGAAATCGAGGCCGTCCGGGCGGGGCCGGCCGGTCCCGTCCGGCTGGATGCGGGGCCAGGCGATCGAGAACCGGTACGCCCCGGCGCCCAGCTCGGCCATCAGGTCGAGGTCTTCCGCCCACCGGTGGTAGTGGTCGCAGGCCACGTCGCCGGTGTCGCCGTTGCGGGTCTTGCCGGGCGTGTGCGAGAACGTGTCCCAGATCGACGGGCCGCGCCCGCCCTCGGTGACGGCGCCCTCGATCTGATAGCTGGCGGTGGAGACCCCCACCAGAAAACCGTCGGGAAACCCCGGAAGCGACCCCACACCAGCCTCCCGCCAAAGGTGAATTCAGCTCAGGTTAGTGATCGGGCCCACAGCACGGAAGCCCCTACGGCCCGGCGAACCATCCCGCCGCCTGCAACCGGATTGCCGGGCGTCGGCCCGTACGGAAGAGAGGTTTGCGGCAAACGACCCGCCGGCAGCGAATCTCGCTGCCGGCGGACCCCCGATGTTCGGCAAGTCAGTTGGCGCTCTTCAGCGGGAAGCCGGGAACGGCCTTGGTCTTGCCGCCGTTCGGCGAGATCGCGAACCACTTGCCGTTGACGCCCTGGCCGTTGATGTCGCCCGGTTTCGCGTCGGCGATGAAGTAGTAGACCGGCCAGCCGTTGATGGCCACCTGGCAGGTGTGGTCGTCCCGTTCGATGTAGCTGATCAGCTTGGGATCGATGCCGTCGGGGAAGATCTTGCCGGGAGATTTGATGAGCAATGGCGGCCAGGCGTCGGCGCATTGGCCGTTGCAGTTCGACTTCGGCGGCTTTTGCGTGTCGTTGTCGAACCGGTAGAGCGTGCGGCCGGCGCCATCGGTGACGAAATCGCCGATCTGGTCGTTGGCGACCACGTTCAGCTCGACCGTGTTGCTCTTCTTCGTCTTGTCGGCGTTGGGCCTGATGTCCTTGTCGGACGGGCCGCTGAAGATCTTCACCCATTTCTGGGTCTTGGCGACGGTCGGCTTCACCGCCGGCTTCGCTCCGGTCCGGCCGGCGCCGCCGCCGGTGCCGGAACCCTGACCGGTCGCGGACGCGCTGGGGGACGGAGTTGCCGCGTCCGCGCCGGTCAGGTCGCCGGGCCCATCGGAAGGCGGAGGGGCCTCGGCCGACCTGGTCAGCGCGACCGGAAGGGGGATCGCGTCGGTCGATGGCGTCTGCCGGATGCCGCAGCCCGCCAGACCGGTGAGGCCGGCCAGCGTGGCCACGATGATCGATGTGCGTGCCCGCGTCATCATGGCTTTTGCTCCCTCGCTCCCGCCCGGCTGGATCCGGGCCTGCCATCCACACGACGCGTTTTCCCGGACGGTTCACCCGGGTGTGCCAAAGTCCCAAGATCTTTGATCCGGTTGCGCGACCCGGTCGTATCTCAAGTAGCCGCGGCACAGTACGTTCGTCGATGTCGGAAATGGCGCCGGTTCGGTGCCGCGGGAGAAAGAGACGCGATGCCGTCACCGAAGACCAGACCGCGCCGGGAGGTGGCCGATGAAGCACTGGTCAGATCGCTGTTCAACGAACACGGCCGGGCCATGCTCGCGTATGCCACGCAGCTGACCAGGGACCGGCAGGCCGCCGAGGACGTGGTCCAGGAGGCGCTGGTGCGCGCCTGGCGGCACCCCGACAGCCTGGACAGCGGGAAGGGATCGGTGCGCGGGTGGCTGCTCACGGTCGTCCGCAACATCGTGCTCGACCAGATCCGCGCCCGTAACCGGCGGCCCCCCGAGGTCCGGGAGAGCCCGCCGGACGCCGCGGTCGAGGGCGACCACGCCGAGCGGGTGGTCAACTCGATGATCGTGGTCGACGCGCTCAGTCGTCTCTCCGCCGAGCACCGGGCCGTGCTCGAACAGGTCTACTTGAAGGGCAACACGGTCACCGAGGCGGCCGAGGCCCTGGGCATTCCGCCGGGAACCGTGAAGTCCCGGTCCTACTATGCGTTGCGGGCCCTGCGCGAGGCCGGCAACACGGAACGGTTGGCATCATGAGTACGCCGGAGAGCACGAACCCGACCAACGACCACGTCGACATGGCCGGTTACCTGATGGAGATGCTCACGCCCGCGGAGAAGCAGGCGGCGGACGAGCATCTCGCGGGCTGTGCGGCCTGTCGCGACGAGATCGAGTCGCTGCAGGAGTGGTCGTCGGCGCTGCGCGAGATCCCCGACGAGATGCTGATGGACGGCCCGCCCGAGGACGCCGACCTGGTGTTGCAGCGGGCGTTGCGGCAGGTGCGGCAGGAGGCCGGCGGCGGCCGGATGCGCCGCTTCGCCGTCCTGGCGACGGCGGCGGCGGCGATCGTCGTGGTCGCGGTGGGCACCGGCGTCGTCGTCGGCCGGGGTACGGCGCCCGGCGGCACGACGCCGCAGGCGCAGGGCTCCGCCTCGGCTCCGGCGGTGGTGCCGGGCACCCGGGTCGTGACGGCGGCCGACCCGGGCACGGGCGCGCGGATCACCGCGACGATCACGCCGGCCCTGGGCTGGGTGCGGCTGACCGCGACCGTCGCGGGGATCCCGGCGGGGGAGAAGTGCCGGCTCGAGGTCGTCGGCAAGGACGGCTCGGCGATCCTGGCCGGGTCGTGGCTGGTGTCGCCGGCGGGCGAGGCCAACGGGACGCCGCTCGACGGGAGCGCGCTGATCGAGCCGTCCCAGGTGGCGGCGGTGCGGGTGGTGAACACCGCGGGCAAGCAGTTCGTCAGCGTCAACGTGTGAGCCGCCCTGCTTTCTTCTTGACCGGTATAGAAGAACCGTTTACTGTACCGGTATAGAAGGGAGTACGTCATGGAACTGCCCACTGCGATGATCATTGGTGTCGGCCAGGTGCGCCGCCGTTTCGAGGAGTCCGCGCCGGATGCGCCGGCCGTGCCCGCGCCCGAGCGGGCGCCCGGACAACGCCGGGCACGCGCCGCGCTCGCCCGCGGGCTGATCCGGCTGGCGCACGCGCTCGCGCCGCCCGAACCGGCCTGCCGTTGAGGTGCTTTCCGCTGGGTATCGTGATGCGGTGGCCGCACGCGTGACACTGCAGACGATCGCCGACCGGGTGGGCGTCAGCCGGATGACCGTCTCGAACGCGTTCTCGAAGCCCGATCAGCTGTCGGCCCCGCTGCGGGAGCGCATTCTCGCCGCCGCCCAGGAGCTCGGCTACGTCGGCCCCGACCCGGCGGCGCGCGCCCTCGCCAAGGGCAGCACCGGCGCGGTCGGGGTGGTGTTCACCCACTCGCTGCGCTTCGCCTTCACCGACCTGGTGGCCACCGGCTTCCTCGGCGCGATCGCCGAGGAGCTGGCCCCCACCGGGCTCTCGATCACCCTGCTGACCTCCGCCGACGAGGGCGACATCGTGCCGGCCCGGGACGTGCCGATGGACGGGGCGCTGCTCTACTCGTGCGACTGGAGCTCACGGGCGGTCGACTTCCTGCACCGGCGGCGGCTGCCGCTGGTCTACGTCGACCAGGACCCGGCCGACGACATCCCGAGCGTCAACGTCGACGACCGCGGCGGCGCCCGCGCGGCCGCCCGGCACCTGCTCGACCTCGGTCACCGGCGGATCGGCCTGCTGATGTCCGGCACGTACGGGCCGTACGGGCTCGTCGGCGACCTGCACGACGCCGGGGTCGTCGACGGCCACTCGTCCCGGCAGCGGCTGCTCGGCTGGCTCGACGAGCTGGTCCCGGCCGGCGCCGAGGTGATCGCCGCCCGGCAGGACGGCACCGGCCTCGAGCAGGCCCGCTGGGGGGCACGGCTGCTGCTCGACCGCCCCGACCGGCCGACGGCGCTGCTGTGCTTCTCCGACGCCGTGGCGTACGGGGCGCTGCAGGTCGCGGCCGAGCTGGGCATCGACGTCCCGGGACGGCTGTCGGTCGTCGGGTTCGACGACAATCCGCTTGCCGCCCAGGTGCGGCCCGGCCTCACCACGATCCGCCAGGACATCGCGGCCAAGGGCAAGGCCGCGGCGGCCACCCTGACCGCGGCGATCGCGCGGGCCAAGGCGGGCACGCCGGCGCCGGCCGAGCACGTGGTGCTGCCGACCGAGCTGGTGA
The DNA here is from genome assembly GCF_042664765.1 of Paractinoplanes rhizophilus. Classification (NCBI taxonomy): domain Bacteria; kingdom Bacillati; phylum Actinomycetota; class Actinomycetes; order Micromonosporales; family Micromonosporaceae; genus Paractinoplanes; species Paractinoplanes rhizophilus. The sequence goes on from NZ_JBHTBJ010000031.1 coordinate 34,881, forward strand.
TCCGGGAGAGCACGGCTCCCCGGGCGGAGCCGGGCGAGCATTTGCGCTAGAGCGGATCCGGGTGCGCCTCTTCGATGGCGCTCACCCGCAGGTAGGTGAGCAGGTCCTCGCGGTCGGCCGGGTCGAGGTCGGCGAACGCTGCGTAGGCGGCGCGGCGCGAGCCGGGCGTCTCCGCGGCCAGCAGGCCGATGATCGCACCCCAGGCCAGCGAGACGCGATGGAAAACCCGGTCGGCACGGATATGCCGCAGGCGGCTGGCGTCCGCGAGCGCGGCCACGGCCGCGTCGTCGTCGGCGGCGCGGGCGGCCAGCTCGAAGACCGCCTTGGCCCGATAGACGTCGGCCCGCTCGACGAGCGCCCGCAGCTCGCCGACGGACAACGCCCGCACGTCCGGCTCGGGCGGCAGCGGCGGTGGCGGCGGGATCGTCATGGCGCCCTTCCGAAGATGTCCTCGTACTCCTTGCGGAGCAGCTCGTGCAGCTTGTCGACGGAGTCCTGGTCGCCGATCGAGCGCGCATAATCCATCTCCTGCTGGTAGGCGCGCACCTCGTTCTGATACCGGACCGCGGGATCGGACATCGAGCCGGCCATGCCGAGCCACCCGGCGTCCCGATCCTCGCGCAAGTGTGACATCTCGTGCAGAAGCGCCCCGTACGAGGCGTCCGGGTCGAGCACGATCTGCCCCGGCCGGCCGCGACTCGGCGCCGGCCCGTACGCCATGGCGCCCTCCCGGATGATCACCTCGACGCCGGCCTCCTCGGCCTCCCGCATGGCGGCGTCCCATTCCGCCGGGTGCGTCTCCCGGGCCGGGCCGTGTTTGCGGAGCGGGTCGGCGTCGGCGTGGTACAGGTGGGTGTCGCGCGTGACGTCGGGCCCCGCCGGCCGGTGAGCCTGCGCAGCGCCGCCTTGAGGTCCTCGATGATCTGCCCGAGCCGGCGGATCAGCGGCGTGAGCCGGCGCAGGCTGCTGACCAGCCCGTCGAGCAGGTGCGCGATCCGGCCGACCCACTTGCCCGCCAGCGACGTGACCTGCGCGATCACCCAAGGAGTGCCGAGGCCGAGGGTGAGCCCCTCCTCGGCGAGCCATTCCCAGAGGCGCACGGCGAGGACCGAGACGAAGTCGGCGATCAGGTCGCGCACCAGCATCCGGACGGTGGCGACCAGCAGCCCGGCGCCGGCCGTGATCTCGCTGAGCGCGTTGTTCGCCTTCACCAGGGCGGCGAGCGTCGCCTCGTACTCGCCCGATCGGCCGCGGTAGGCCGCCGCGGCGCTCCCGGTCCAGTCGGTGAGCTGCCCGGCGACCCCGTCGTGCAGCTTGATCCGCGCACCGTCGATCGCGCCGGCCACGTTCGCCCAGGTCTTGGCGTAGGCGGCGATCTGGTCGGGGTCGCCGGCCAGCACGTCGAGCGCATCCGACAGCGGCTTGAGGTGCTCGATGAGCCAGCCGACGCCCCAGGCCACGAGCTGACCGAGCGGGTCGGTGACGAAGGCGAGCGCGTCCAGCCCGGCCGCGATCCCGCCGATCGACGCGTCGATCCAGCCGCCGCCGGAGAACGAAGCCATCAGCGAGTCGATGTCCTCGGCGAGGAAGACGCCGCTGTACCAGCGGGTGCTGTCCTCGCGCGGGGCGATCAGCGGGTCGCTCACCGGCCGAAGTCCTTGGCGGTGCGCACATCGGCGCCGGTGTAGTCGCGTGCGGTGGAGCGCAGATCGTCGGCCGCGCTCCGCAACGACTCCGCGGCATCGCCAAGGGCGTCGATCACCGATTCCTGCACCGGTTCCAGCAGGCTGGGAATCAGCGAGCAGAGGATTCCGTACGCGTCCCGCCCGACGCTCACCGCCGCGGCTGCGCCCCGGGCGTCGCCGACCTGGTCGGCCACCCCGTCGACGGTCGCGGCGTGCCGGGAAATCGCGTCGGCCTGGACCTGGAAGCCCGGGTCAGCGCTCATCGTCCGGCTCGGGGTAGCGGTGCTCGAAGCCGGACACCACGGCGCGGGCGCTCTCGGAGTCGGCGCCGACGGTTTCCGCGGCGATATCGGCGACCCGCTCGGCGAGTTTCGCCTGGGCCCGACGCATCGTGCGCAGGACCTGCCGGGCCAGCTCGTCCATCGGCAGCCGGGCCGCCCCGGGCTCGAGGCGCAGATCCACCAGGCCGCCGGAGCCGTTGACCGTGGTGGTGATCAGGCGATCGGGGTCGGTCGCGTCGACGGTCAGGCCGGCGACCCGGTCGGCCATCTCACGGGCGGCGGCCGCACGCTCCGACACGGAGTCGGACCACGAGCGGACCCATTCCTCGGCCGCGTCCGTCACGGGTCATGACGATAGTCGACGCTGCCCGGTCGCGGCGCCCGCCGGATCGACTCCGGGCGGTTCGGTCAGATGTAGTCGCCCAGGACGCCGGCCAGGACGTCGGTCGCGTCCTGAACGTCTACCTCGGTCATCTGCAGCGGGCCGCCCGTCTCGACGTAGCGGGCCGTGTCGGCCCGTCCCGCGAAGACCGGAGCGAAGCCCAGGTCGCGGATCAGCTTCGACGCGGTCAGCCGGGCGTCGACCAGGTCCGTGCAGACGAACTCGGCCAGCAGCGGGTCGTGGCCCCGCCGCCGGGTGAGGATGCTGGCCGGCAGGGTGTTGAAGGCCTTCACCCAGTGCGCCTCGGGCGCCCACGCCATCAGCGTCTCGAGGCCGCTCAGGCCGCCGGGGGTGGCCTCCGGCGGGTTCGTGGCGTCGAGGACGACCTTGCCGGCGAGCGCGTCGCCGGCCATGTCGATCGCCTCGTGCGCCGACTTCCAGTCCGGCGCGAACAGCACCGCGTCGGCGTAGGCGGCCGCGTCGGGGACCGGCATGGCCACCGCGTGCTCGCCGATCCGGTCGACCAGGCCGCCCAGCCGCTCCGGGTGCCGCGACGTGATCGCCACGTCATGCCCGCTCTCCGCGCACCACTCGGCAAGGGTCGCGCCGAGCTTTCCTGCTCCGATGACGCCGATGTGCATGGTTCCAGCGTGCCAATTCGCCCACCCGCGGGGTGGGCGAACGGCCATTTTCCTGCGTTTCAGCAGCCGGCGCGCCGGCCGTCAGGCTTGCTCTTTCAGCAGCCCAGGTGGTGTGCGCCCGCGCGGGCCGCCACCACATGCGGCACCGCGGCCGTGGGGTCGACCTTGCCGCGCAGCGTCGGCGTCCAGCCCGCGTCGGAGGTGAGATCGGGGTCGTAGGCGGCGTTGTAGGCGGCCACCAGATCGACCGGCTTGGCCCGGCCGTGGCCGGTCCGGACGAGCGAGCCGATCGCGGTGATCTTCGTGCCCTTCCAGTAGTGGATGACGTCGGCGACGGGGATGGTGGCGCCTAGCTCGAAGTAGTTGTTCTCGGCGTAGATGCTCGACTCGACCCCGGCGCCGAGCGAGTACTGGTACAGCTCGTCGGTGGCGATGTACAGGTTGTCGTACACGTCGACCTGGCCGAAACGAACGCGCGGCGCGCGTTGCAGGACGTTGTCGAAGCGGTTGTGATGCACGGTGACGCGCAGCTTGCCGACATCCACGCCGGGGGTGTCGGTCGAGCCGATCAGCATCGTCTTGTCGTGGTCGTAGTAGTCGTTGTACGACACGGTGACCAGGTCGGAGCCGCGGATGATGTCGGACGCGCCGTCGTGCACCTGGTAGGGCCGGCCGAAGTGCAGCGGCTGGTCCGCGTCGTGGTTGCCGCCGTCGCTGAACGTGTTGTGATCGATCCAGACGTTGGTCGCGCCGGAGAGCGACACGAGGTCGTAGAGCGAGTTCCAGTTGCCGGTGGCACCGTCGGTGGGATCCCACGCCGGGAAACAGTCGGCCGCGTCGGTGATTTCCAGATTGCGTACGATCACGTTGCTCACGTTCGTGACCACGAGGCTGCCGTGCGTCAGCCGGCCGCCGTTGATCCCGACGATCGTGGTGTTGCCGCCGACGTTGATCTTGACGGTGTCGCCCTGATTTTTGGCCGAGCGCACCCGGGCGTCCTCGAGAGGCCCGCTGGGCTTGGTGGCCGTGCCCCAGACCGCCGGGTCGTAGGCGGCGAGGAACGCATCGAGGCTGTATTCGGGGTCGGCGAAGGCGTCGCAGCCGACCGGCCGATTGGCCGCGTCCACCCGCAGGTCGATCCGCCCGCTGACGTACACGATCTTCGGGGTGGCGTTCTGCCCGTTGGTGGCGGCGTCGCCGCCGAGGGCGGCGATGAGCTCGGCCCGGTTCCGCACGACCGAGACCTGCGCGTCGTCGGCCGCCGCGCCGCCGGTGGTGCCGGCGCCGGAGGACGCCCAGCCGTCGTTGGCGGGCAGCGTCTGGCGGCCCAGCTTCCGTGCCGCGGGGGAGAGGCCGGCCTTCTTGGCGGCTTGCGTGGTGACACCGGCGGCCGCGGCGGGGGTGAGTCCCGCGCCGGCGGTGAGCCCGGTGGCGGCGCCGGCGGTCAGCGTGGCGGCGGCGGCCTCCGCGGTGAGCTTGGCGTGGGCGGCAGCTTCCGCGCTCGCCCCGGCGGGCGCTGTGCGGGCGCCCGCCGGGGGAGCGGCGCCGGCTGGGGTGGCCGGCGGCGGGCCGGCTGTCCCCAGCGCGGCGACGGCGACGAGGACAGCGGCGGAGGTGGCTATGGAGGGCATGGCATCTCCCTAGAACGGCCGGTGGCGACCGTCGTCATCCGCAGGAAAGCGCTTGCCCGGCCATCATTCTGGTGCGGGTGGACCGCCGTCAATGCTTCGGGCAACGCAGAAAATTTGCAGTGCGGCCCGGCCTGGACACTGTCGGCGACTGCCCTATTTGCAGGACTGCGGCCGCCAGCCGTCGGCGCCGCGCAGGACGGCTGCCATCGTGTTCGCCGCGGCTTGCGCGTCGGTCAGCTGCGGACGCTCGGGTGACGGAATCGCTCCCGGGCCCCGGTTGTGGTATTCGGCCAGCCGGGCCTCGCGCCACGGCCACGTTCCGAAGTCGCTCCAGGCGGTCGCGCCCACGTGCGCGCCGATCCAGGAGTCGCGGATGACGGTCCGGCCGATCGCGTCCGGGTCGTTGCCCGGGTGCCACGGCCGGCCGAGGAAGACCGTGCCGGCCGGCGCGTCCGAGGTCAGCATGCAGCGGTGGAAGAGCAGCCCGTGCGGGTTGGCGACATCGGTGCTCGGCGCGGTCACGTACCCGTTGGGGGTGGAATGTCGATCGAGGGAGTGAATGCGGCAGCGATCGAAGACGGCGGTCGCCCGGCCGAAGATGAAGTCGACGTCGCCCTCGACGTAGCACTCGCGGAAGTACGCCCGGGCCACCACGCCGGCCGCGCTGCTGTTGGTGTAGAGGGTGTCCTGGTTGCCGAGGAACTTCACCCGGTCGAACTCCACCCGGTCGGCCCGGGTCAGCACCGCCACCGCCTGCCGCGACGTGATCTCGGGGTGCGCGGCCTCGTCGAAGAGGTTGGCGAAGGTGAGGTTGCGGGCCCGGAAACCGGCGCCGTCGACGGTGACCGACGCGCTGCCGGTGGTGCCCCAGGGCGTGCCGTCCGCCTTGAGCGTCCCGTTGGCCCGGTCGTCGGCGATCACCACCGCGTCCGGCGTGGCGCCCAGCCCGGTCAGCGTGATCAGCGGCTTGCTCGACGGCACGACGACCTGCCCGAGATAGGTGCCCGGCCGCACGGCGATGGTGAGCGGGGCGGCGTTCCCGGCCGGGACGGCGTCGACGGCCGCCTGGACGGTCGCGAAGTCTCCGGTCCCGTCGGCGGCCACGACGGCGAACGGGGGAGCGGCCCGGGAGCGACCCCGGCCCGCGGCGGCCGGGAAGCGACCGCGGCCCGCGGCGGCCGGGGCCGGTGGCGCCACGGTCGCGGTGAGGGCGGTGCCGGCGAGCCCGCCGCCGGCCAGCTCGAGGAACCTGCGTCTGCGCATCGGTGGAACCTCCGGAGGAAAGGCCTTTCCTGCGGAAGTTAGGCCCATCGATGCGTGCCGTCAATACCCGGCGGCGCTCAGTCCTCCAGCCGCCAGGTGCTCTCCCGGCGCACCAGCTCGGCCGCCACGTGTTCCACCCGCGGCTCGTCCGCCGCCGCGCTCAGCGCCAGCCGCATCGCCCGCTCGCCGAGCTCGGTCAGCGGCAGCCGCACCGAGGTCAGCGCGGGCGTCACGTCCCGGGCGATCGGCATGTCGTCGAACCCGATCACCGCCACCGGCCGCCCGGCGCCGCGCAGGGCCGCCAGCGCGCCCACCGCCATCGAGTCGTTGAGCGCCGCGATGGCCGTCACCGACGGGAACTCCGCGAGGATCCGCTCGGTCGCCGCGACCCCGCCGTCCCGGGTGAAGTCGGCGTGCACGATCCGCTCCTTCGGCAGCCTGCGGCGATACTTGCGGGCGGCCCGCCGCACGCCGGTCAGCCGGTCGGCCGTCGTGGTCAGGGCGGGCGGCCCCGCGATCACCGCGATGTCCGAGTGGCCCAGCGAGAACAGATGCTCCGCGGCGAGGAACCCGCCCTCCTCGTTGTCCGGCATGACGGCATCGCCGGTGTGCTCGTGCCGGCCGATGACGGCGATCCGGCCGCCGGTCGCCTCGAACGCTCGCAGCCGATCGTCCAGGCGGGCGGCGGTGGCGGCGTCCAGGTATCCCGAGCCCGCGATCACGATCGCCGCCACCTGGTGCGCGTGCAGCAGGTCGATGTACTCCAGCTCGCGGTCCGGCTCGCGGTAGCTGTTGCAGATGATCGCCAGCCGCCCGTCGGCCTCCGCGACCCGCTGCAGCCCCCGGGTGATCTCGGCGAAGTACGGGTCGGACACGTCGTGCACGATCACCCCGACGGCGCTGCGATGCGACCGGGCCAGCATCTGGGCGTGCGCGTTCGGCACGTACTTGAGCTCGGCCACGGCCGCCAGCACGCGCGCCCGCAGCGCGTCCGCGACCGGCTTCGGGCTGCCGTTGATGATCCGGGACGCGGTCGCGGTGGAGACTCCCGCGTGGCGCGCGACATCCGCCAAGGTGGCCATGACCGGGGACATTACCGCCGCCCTCGGCCGGCGAGGGGGACGACACCGCTCTTGCCCGCGCGGCCTCTCGCCCATTACGGTCTAGGAAAGCGCTTACCTCACGGGACCGAGGGTGAGCGTGAGGCGAAGACGGAGGACCCGCGACGATGGCCCGGACGACGATCGGAATCGTGCTCAACGGCGTCACCGGGCGGATGGGGCTGCGGCAACATCTGCTCCGCTCGGTGCTCGCCATCCGCCAGGACGGTGGGTTGCCGCTGCAGGACGGCTCGGTGCTCTGGCCCGAGCCGGTGCTGGTCGGCCGCAGCGCCGCCAAGCTCCGCGCCATCGCCGAGAGCCACGGCATCGACGAGGAGAACTGGACCACCGACCTGCCGGCCGCGCTGGCCCGGCCGGACGTGCGGGTCTACTTCGACGCCCAGGTCACCTCGGCGCGGGTCAAGGCGCTGCAGATGGCGATCGACGCGGGCAAGCACGTCTACACCGAGAAGCCGGTCGCCGAGACCCTCGAGCAGGCCGTCGAGCTGGCCCGCCTGGCCGACGCGGCCGGCGTCAAGCACGGCGTGGTGCAGGACAAGCTGTACCTCCCGGGCCTGCGAAAGCTGGCCCGCCTGGTGGAAAGCGGATTTTTCGGGAGGGTCCTCAGCGTCCGCGGCGAGTTCGGCTACTGGGTCTTCGAGGGCGACTGGCAGTCCGCCCAGCGCCCATCGTGGAACTACCGGGCGGCCGACGGCGGCGGCATCGTCCTCGACATGTTCCCGCATTGGCACTACGTCCTCGAACAGGTCTTCGGCAAAGTGGAAGCCGTGACGGCCCGCGCGGTGACTCACATCGACCGCCGCTGGGACGAGGAAGGCTCCCCTTACGAGGCGACCGCCGACGACGCCGCGTACGGAATCTTTGAATTGACCGGTGGCGTCATCGCCCAGATCAACTCCTCGTGGGCGGTCCGGGTGAACCGCGACGAGCTGGTCGAGTTCCAGGTCGACGGCACGCACGGCAGCGCGGTGGCCGGCCTGCACCACTGCCGCATCCAGCCGCGCGCCGCCACCCCCAAGCCGGTCTGGGACCCGGACGTGCCCACCACGCAGCGGTTCCGCGACCAATGGCAGGAGGTCCCCGACAACGCGGCCTTCCCCAACGGCTTCCGCGCCCAGTGGGAGCAGTTCCTCCGCTACGTGGCCGAGGACGCGCCGTACGCCGGCGACCTGTGGGCCGGCGCCCGCGGCGTGCAGGTCGCCGAGCTGGGCTTGCGGTCCTCCCGCGAGGGCCGGCGCGTCGAGATTCCGGAGCTCGGCCGATGACCTTCGCCTTCAGCGGCCGCGGTTTTCCCGCCGGCCAGGAAAAATTCAAGAGCCGCATCGCGTACGCCGCCGCGCCGGTCACCGCGGATCAGCGCGCCGAGAACATCCCCGGCGCGCCCGCCGCCCTCGACTGGGACGCCACCCTGCGGTTCCGCCATCACCTCTGGTCCCACGGCTTCGGGGTGGCCGAGGCGATGGACACCGCCCAGCGCGGCGCCGGCCTCGACTACCCCGCGACCCGCGAGCTGATCCGCCGCAGCGCCGCCGAGGCCCGGTCGGCCGGCGGCCGGATCGTGGCCGGTGTCGGCACCGATCAACTGCCACCCGGCGCCGCGTCCATCGACGACATCCGGAAGGCGTACGCGGAGCAATTGCATGACGTGCAGGAAGCCGGCGCCCAACCGGTGATCATGTGTTCCCGCCATCTCGCGGCGACAGCCGCGGATGCGGACGACTACCGGCGCGTCTACGGCGAGCTGCTCGCCCTGGCCGACGGCCCGGTGCTGCTGCATTGGCTGGGGGAGGCCTTCGACCCCGCACTGGCCGGGTACTGGGGTGGCGACGACGTCGTGCTCGAGATCATCGCCGCGCACGCCGCGAAAGTGGACGGCATCAAGCTCTCGCTGCTCGACGCCGACCGCGAGATCGCGATGCGCCGGCGTCTCCCGTCCGGCGTCCGGATGTACACCGGCGACGACTTCCACTACCCGGCCCTGATCAAGGGCGACGATCTCGGCCACTCCGAGGCCCTCCTGGGTGTCCTGGCGGTGATCGCCGCGCCGGCCGCCGCCGCCCTGCGCGCCCTGGATGCCGGCGACCTCGGGACCTACGACCAGATCATGGACGCCACCTTGCCGCTCGCCCGGCACCTGTTCGCCGCCCCGACATATCACTACAAGACCGGCATCGTCTTCCTGAACTGGCTGGCCGGCCACCAGGACCACCTGGTCATGGTCGGCGGCGCGCAGGCGGGTCGCTCGCCGAGCCATCTGCGTACGTTGATGCGCCTGGCCGACGACGCCGGCATCCTCCCCGACGCCGACCTCGCCACCGCCCGCGCCCGGGCCTGGCTCACCACGGTAGGACTGGACTGATGAACAAAGGTTTCTCGCTCAACCAGGCCACCACCAAGCGCTGGCCGCTCGACGAGCTGGTGGCCGGCTGCGTCGCGGCCGGCGTCCCCGCGGTCGGCCTGTGGCGCGAGGAGGTGGCCGAGTTCGGTTCGGACAAGGCCGCCGCGCTGATCCGCGACGCCGGCCTGGCGGTCTCCTCGCTGTGCCGCGGCGGCTTCTTCCACGAGGCCGACTGGTACGACGACAACCGCCGCGCCATCGAGGAGGCCGCCACCCTCGGCACCGACACCCTGGTGCTGGTCAGCGGTGGCCTGCCCGGCAAGTCCCGGGACATCGACGGCGCCCGACGGCACGTGAGCGACGCGATCGGCGCCCTGGTGCCCGACGCCCGCGCGGCCGGCGTCCGCCTCGCGATCGAGCCGCTGCACCCGATGTTCTGCGCCGACCGCTGCGTCGTGGCGACGCTCGGCCAGGCCCTCGAGATCGCCGCCGCGCACCCCTCCGACGCGGTCGGCGTCTGCATCGACACCTATCACCTGTGGTGGGACGACCAGGTGTGGGACCAGATCGCCGCGGCCGGGCGCGCGGGCCGGATAGCCGCCTTCCAACTGGCCGACTGGATCACCCCGCTGCCGGCGGGCGTGCTGCTCGGCCGCGGGATGCCCGGCGCCGGCTGCGTGGATCTGCGCCGCTTCGCCACCGCCGTGCACGACGCCGGCTACCGCGGATACGTCGAGGTCGAGGTCTTCCACGAGGACGTCTGGTCCCGCCCGGGCCCGTCCGTGTTGGCCGAGGCGTACGCCGGCTACCGGGCCTTCGCCGCATGACCGGTTTGCATGTCGGGGGCCGGGAAGTGGCCATTGTGGTCCGCCCCGACCTCGACATCCGGCTGGCTCCCCGCCCGTACCTGCATCCCGTCCGCACCCTCTCCGGCGTCACGGTCACCGACGCTCTCTGTTACGACCACCCCTGGCACATGGGCGCCTCGGTGACCATCGCCGACGTCGACGGCCGCAACTTCTGGGGCGGCCGCACCTACGTCCGCGACGAGGGCTACCGGTGGCTCGACGACCACGGCCGCATCGTCGAGGTCTCGTCGTGCGGCCCGGCCTCCGTGCTGGAATGGCAGGCGGCCTCCGGCGAGGTGATCCTGCGCGAGGAACGCACGGTGACGGCAAGTGCCGCGCCGCACGGCTGGCGTCTTTCTTTCGCGTACGCCCTGAGCACCGTCGCCGAGTCGGAGGTCGTGCTGGGCAGCCCCGCCACCCACGGCCGCCCCGGCCAGGCCGGTTACGGCGGCTTCTTCTGGCGCGCCGCACCCGGCGTGGCCCGGGCCTTCGGCGCGGCGTCGGACTCGCCGCACGCGTCGGCCGATCCCTGGCTGGCCGTCACGGTGGACGACCGCTACACGCTGGTCTTCCGGGGCCTGGCCGACGCCGACCGCTGGTTCGTCCGCACCGGCGACTACGTCGGCGTGTGCGCCGCCCTGGCCTTCACCGACCCGCTGCCGATCAAGCCCGGCCGGCCGCTGACCCGGACCATCGAGGTCCTGGTCGCCGACGGCGCCCTGACTCGCGATCAGATCGAGGCCGTCGACCTGACCGGAAGTCCTACTGGTCGCGAAGCGCACCCCAGAGATGGAGACGCTCGATGGTCACGTGGGTGCTGACCCGGGGACTGGTGCGGTTCGGGTAGGGCTTGCCCGTGTAATGCCGCGAGAGCCGGTCGATGTCGCGCAGACCCTCGTCGTCGGCGAGCTCCGAGGCCCGGCCCTGGATGCTGACGTGGGAGTACCAGTCGTCCTTGTCCAGCACGGTCAGCGACACGCGGGGGTCGGCCCGCAGGTGCTTGATCCGGGCGCGGGTGCTGTCCAGGCCGAGCAGGATCGTGCCGTCGTCCTCCAGCAGATACCAGGTGGCGACGGTGACCGGCCGCCCATCGGCGGCGACCGTGGCCATGACGGCCGGTTGGGGCTTACCCAGAAAATCGGCGATGTTCGCCGGCAAGATCGACACACCACCACCTTACGGTGCCGCGTGCCGTCCGGGGCCGCGGCAACTCCGATGCCGCGTCAGCCGAACTTCGTCCACTGCCCTTCGGAGACCACTTCGACGGAGCCGTCGACCACCTTGATGGCCGTCTGCTCGTCGATGGCGTAGGCCGGGACGCCGAGGTCGGCGGCCCACCGCTCGGCGTCCGCGAGGGTGTTCTCGGGGAAGGCGTCCAGGTGCGGGAAGATCGAGAAGTCGACGATTCCCAGCGTGCGGTCGTCCGGCGCCGACGGCCACTCGACGAAGTCCGCGCCGATCCGGGGGGTCATCACCATGCTTCCCGCGCTCACCCCCACCCAGACCAGGTCGGGCAGCGATGGCAGCAGATCGGCCAGCCCCGACTCGCGCATCCAATGACACAGATACGTCGCGTCGCCGCCGTCGACCAGGAGCACGTCGGCCTCCCGGACCCACGGCACCCATCGCTGCGCGCCGATGGTCGGCAGTGCGGTGAGCTCCAGCAGGCCCATCGACTTCCAGCCCAGGTCGACCATGGGCGAGGGACTCCGACCGGCGACGAACCGCCAGGCCGTCCCGGGGGTGCACATGGGATGCCCGTACGTCGCGGTCGGAACGCAGAGGGCGTTGGCGTCGCCGATCGGCTTGCCGAGAAGCTGCACGAGCGCCGACTGGATGCTCGGGTTCGTGACGCCGCCCGAGGTGAGCAAGAGCTTCACGCTGCCTCCGAATTCACGCCGCGGAAGGAGATTGCCGGACCAGGCACCGGGCCGGGGCTAATCGTAGTGCGGGTCGGCGCTGTCGGCCGTCCCTTCGGATCGCGGGCGCCGCTGCGCGCTGATCTTGATGAGTTGCGGTTGCGGCCGGACGGGAACTCTTCATCGCTGGCCGTCCCTGATCAACTGCCGCCGGACATAACCGATATTCCCGGCAGGCGTCCCACCTGATGGGCGGATCGTCCCATGTTCCGCGACCTCCGGCCGACATGCGGGAACGCGTCCCCCTGGCTGGACCCGACCGCCAGATGGTGGGATCCCGGAGCGAATCTGCGCGACCGGCCGCACCCAATGCGCCCCACCCACGCCTCCCGGCCGCGGAAGCCCCAGCTCCTCGCCGGCGATCACCGCAACCCCCATTTTTGATCACGAGTCGCGGCGCCCACAGTCCATCCCCCGCCCCCGCACTTGGGTGGGGCCGAGTAGAGCAGGTGGGTACGACAAGAATTCGTCGCTGTCCACCGACGGCCGGGCGGGCGCGTCGGACCTCGACCCCGGATGGTCTCCGATCAGTGCGCGCTGTCGCCCAGCAGCGCCGCCAGCAGCAGCACCGCGATCAGCGCCGCCGCCAGCCCGAACAAGGCCGCCTGACCGCCCAGCGACGCCGACGACTGGGCGTTCCGCGACCCGATGACCACCCACAACCCGGCCACCACCAGGCAGGCGGGCAGGAACAGCAGCCCGGCCACGACGATGGCCCGGGGCTCGTCGGTCAGCGTCCCGGTGGCGGCCGCGAAACCGGCGATGCCGACGATCAGCCCGGCCACAATCCAGGCCGCGGCGATGGTGAAGGCGCGCATCCGGCTCACCATGGCGGGCAGGATACTCCACCCGCATGCACGGCTGTCGATACCCGAGAGAGGGCTGGGTCACGGGAGCCGCCGGGTGAAGGGTGGCACCGCCCACGGCACACCCATCTCCGACGGCAGCGCCATCGTCGAGATCACCTTGCGGAGCAGGTCGTTGATGCCGGGGATGGTGCGCTTCGGGCCCTCGACCACCACGGCCGAGTCGTTCAGCAGGTGCGGCAGCGGCGCGTCCGGGGCGGTCAGCGCCGCCAGCACCGCGGTGAAGTCGGCCGTCGACCCGAGCGGCACGAGCAGCGGCGCGCCGTGCGCGCGGTGGTCGATCAGGTTGGTGAGCAGATCGGTCCGGCCCTCGACCGGCCGCATGGCGGCGTCGCCGGGCAGCGCCAGCCGGTCGGTCGGATATTCGAGCACGGCGCGCCCGCCGGGACCGCGGGCCGCGATCTCGCCGGCGATGAAGTCCTCGCCGGCCAGCGTCACCGCGATCACGATGGTCAGCCCGCTGTCGAAGCCGATCCGCGCGAACGCGGTGTCCTCCACCTCGATGGGCCGCACCCGGTAGCGCTCGGCGACCAGCTGCCGGGGCCGGCCCGCGCCGACCGCGTGCGCGCCGGCCAGCGCCTGCATCACCGCGTGTGCCAGCGGGTTGACCAACGCTCCGTCCACCACCGGGCGGCCGTTCACGCTGCGTCTGCCCGCCCAGGGCGACCGTCCGTAGTAGACGTCGTCGCGCTGCCACGACGCGGTGGCCGTGATGCCGTCGAGTCTCCCGAGCCCGGGCAGTGCCTCTCGGAACCGGAGCCAGGCCTGCGACCCGAGCGCCTGGAACCCGACCTGGCAGGCCCGCCGGGCGTCCGCCAGCGCCGCGGCGAGCGTGTGGTGCGCCGCCGGCGACGGCACCGGCGGTTTCTCGAGCAGCAGATCGCATCCGGCGGCGATCGCGTCGAGCGCGATCGGCAGATGTGTGTGCGGCGGTGTGCAGATCACGACCACGTCGGGGCTGATCTCGGCGAGCAGCTTGCGGTGGTCGTCGAAGATCAGGACCCGGTCGCGTACGAGTGGGTCCGGCTCGATCGGCCGCGGGTCGGCCAGGCCCGTCAGCCGTACGCGTCCGGCCCGCTCGATCTCCGCGATCCGCCGCCGGTGCCATCGCCCGTGCCCGTTGGCCCCGATCAGCGCCACCGTGGCCGTCACGCCGCACCCGCCAGCGTGGCCCCGACACCGTGCTTCGCGAAGGCCGTCAGCCACTCGGCGAGCTGCTCGCGGACCGTGTCGTCGCCGGCGAGGTCGGGCGCGAAGACCGTGTCGAGGCCGAGCAGCGCGTCCACGACGCCGGCCGGGGTGGCCGGGGCTGCCGCGAGCCGGGATCGGATCCGTTCCGCGAGCGGGTCGTCGAGGGGGAGGGCCCGCCCGTCGTCGGAGCGGCCGCCGACGAAGCGCATCCAGGCGGCGACCACCATGATCCCCCAGCGGGGCGTGGCGCCGGCCGCCCGCCGGTCGATGATCGTGTGCAGGACCCGCTGCGGCAGCTTCTGCGAGCCGTCCATGGCCACCTGCACGGTCCGGTAGTCGATCGCGGGGTTGGCGAAGCGGCGCAGCACCTCCTCCCCGTACGCGATGGTCTCGACGCCCGGCGGAGGGGTGAAGCTCGGCGCGATGTCCTCGGCGATGAATCGCCGCACCGCGGCGGTCATCCCGGGAAGCTCGAGCGCGTCCGCGATGGTCTCGCGCCCGGCGAGGGCGCCGAGGTAGGCGATCGCCGAGTGCACCCCGTTGAGGGTCCGCAGCTTGAGCCGCTCCCACGGCCGGGGGTCGCCGGTGAGCACCGCCCCGGCCTTCTCCCACGCCGGCCGCCCGGCCGGGAAGTCGTCCTCGATCACCCAGGCGGCATACGGTTCGCCGCTCAGCGCCGCCTCGTCGCGGACCCCGAGCTGGGCGCGCGCGACGGCCCGGGTCTCGGCGGTGCTGGCCGGCACGATCCGGTCGACCATCGTGCCGGGGAAGGTGACGTTGCCGGCCACCCAGTCGGCGAGCGCGGTGGCGGCGGCGAGCGGCTCGATCAGGCCCCGCAACCGGTGCCCGTTGGCCGGCAGGTTGTCGCAGCTGACCAGCGCGATCGGCCCGGCGCCGGCGCGGCGGCGGGCGGCCAGGCCGCGGATCAGCAGGCCGGGCACGGTGCGCGGGGGGCGGTCGGTCGCCAGGTCGCCGCGCAGCTCGTCGTCGAGCCGGAGCCGCCCGGTCGCGGGGTCGAGCAGGTACGCCTTCTCGGTCACGGTGAGCGTGACGATGCGGATGGCCGGGTCGGCGAGCAGCTCGACCACCGCGCCGGGGTCGCTCGCGGCGTGCCGGACGCCGGCCAGGGCGCCGACCACCCGGGTGGAGCGGCCCTCGGCGGCGAGGGTGGTGACGCTGTAGAGGCGGTCCTGCGCGCGCAGCGCGTCGTACACGGCAACCGAGCGGGGCGCGACGCCGATGATGCCCCAGTCGCCGCCGGCGGCCGCCATCGCGTCCTCGGTGAAGACCGCCTGGTGGGCCCGGTGGAACGCGCCGAGGCCGAGGTGGACGATGCCGGCGGCGGCCTCTCCGGGCGTGATCCGGGGGCGGGCCGCGGCGGGGATCCGGTGGAGGGTGCTCAGGCCGAGGAGATCGCTCATGACCAGGCCGGCCCGTCCGGGAAACGGAACTCGGCGATCGAGGCCGGTTTGAGAGCGGAGCTGTAACCGGGCTGCTCCGGCACCAGGTAGCGGCCGTCGCGCGTGCGTACCGGATCCTCGAAATGCTCGTGGAGGTGGTCGACGTATTCCACCATGCGCCCGTCGAGCGACGTGCCGACCCGCAGGAAATCGAAGATCGCCAGATGCTGGACCAGCTCGCAGAGGCCGACCCCGCCGGCGTGCGGGCAGACCGGCACCCCGAACTTCGCCGCCAGCAGCAGCTCGGCCAGGACCTCGGGGATGCCGGCGACCCGGCAGGCGTCGATCTGCATCACCCGGATCGCGCCGGCCTGCAGGAGCTGCTTGAAGATGACCCGGTTGGCGGCGACCTCGCCGGTGGCCACCCGGATCGGCGCGACGGCCCGCTGGACGCGGGCGTGGCCGAGCACGTCGTCGGGGTGGGTGGGCTCCTCGATCCAGTACGGGTTCATCTCGGCGAGCCGGGCCATGTTCGCGATCGCCTCGTCGACGCCCCACACCTGGTTGGCGTCCATCATCAGCAGCGCGTCCGGGCCGATCTCGTCCCGGATGATCCGGGCCCGGCGGACATCGTCGTCGATCGGGCCGCCGACCTTCATCTTCATGGCCCGCCAGCCCTGCGCGTACGCCGCCCGGGTCAGCGCCCGCACCTTGTCGTCGGGGTAGCCGAGCCAGCCCACGCTGGTCGTGTACGACGGGAAGCCCTCCCGCCGCAGCTGGGCGAGCCGGTCCTCGAGTCCGACCCGGCCCTTGTCGAGGATGGCGGCGGCGTCCCCGGGGGTGAGCGCGTCGTCGATGTGCCGGAAGTCGACGCAGGCGACCAGGTCGGCGGTGGGCATCTCGGCGAGGAACTGCCACATCGGCTTGCCGGCGAGCTTGGCGCGCAGATCCCAGACCGCGTTGAGGATCGCACCGGCCGCCATGTGGATGACGCCCTTCTCGGGCCCGAGCCAGCGCAGCTGCACGTCGGCGGTGAGGTCGCGCGGGCGCACCTCCGCCGGCGTCCGCCCGACCACGTGGTGCGCCAGCGCCTCCACCGCCGCGCAGGTGATCTCGTTGCCGCGGCCGTTGGTGAAGGTGAACCCGGTGCCGGTCGGCCCGCCGTCGGTAAACAGCTCGACGTAGGTGGCCGAGTAGTCGCCGCGGTTGATCGCGTCGGAGCCGTCCCCGGCGGCGGCGGTGGGAAATCGTACGTCGTGGACCCGCAAGCTTTTGATCTTGGTCATGTGACCGCCTTGTCCAGTCGGAAGATCCGCTTCGGCAGGTGGTAGGCGAGGTCGGCCAAGGTCTGCGCCGCCTCGTCCATCGGGAGCCGGTCCTGCACCACCAGCGAGGCGAGGTAGGCCGCGTCGACCCGGCGGGAGATGTCGTGCCGCACCGGGATCGAGCAGAACGCCCGGGTGTCGTCGACGAAGCCGGCCGTGTTGTAGAAGCCGGCCGCGTCGGTGACCGCCTCGCGGAACCGGCGCATCGCGTCCGGCGTGTCCAGGAACCACCAGGGCGCGCCCAGATAAAGAGCTGGATAGCCACCCGCGAGCGGGGCGAGCTCCCGGCTGAAGGTGTGCTCGTCGAGCGTGTAGACGACCACGCGCAGGCGCGCGTCCATCCCGTACGCGTCAAGCAGTGGTCTTAAAGCGTGCACGTAGTCGGTGGCCTGCGGGATGTCGCCACCCACGTCCTGGCCGTGCGCGGCGTGCAGCTTGCCGTTGTGGTCGCGCACGGCGCCCGGGTGGAGCTGCATGACGAGACCGTCGTCGATCGACATGCGGGCGAACTCGAGCAGCATGTGGGCCCGGAACGTCTCCGCGTCGGCCGCCGTTGCCTCGCCGCGCAGCCCGCGCTCATAGATCGCGGCGGCCTCTTCGCCGGACAGCTTTGCGGTGCGGGCGGTGGGATGGCCGTGGTCGGAGGAGGTGGCTCCGGCCGCGATGAACGCCTCGCGCCGCCGTCGCAGGGCGGTGAGATAGCCGGCGTACGTGGCGGTGTCCTCGCCGGCGAGGTCGCCGAGCACGCCGATGTTGTCGTGCCAGTCCGCGCGGTCCAGATCGACCACGTTGTCCGGGCGGAACGTCGAGATCACCCGGCCGCCGGGACCGCCCCAGCCGTCGGCGGCGAGCTTGGCGTGCTGGGCGAGGTCGTCGGTGGGCGACTCGGTGGTCGCGAGGACCTCGATGCCGAACCGCTCGAACAGCGCCCGCGGCCGGAACCCGGGCTCGGCGAGGCGGGCCGCGATCGCGTCGTAGACCTCGTCGGCGGTGTCTCGGCTCAGCGGCGTCTCGACGCCGAAGACGGTCTGGAAGGTGCGCTCGAGCCAGAGCCGGGACGGGGTGCCGCGGAACAGGTGCCAGTTGCCGGCGAGCAGCCGCCAGATCGCCCGGCCGTCGGTCTCGACCGGGCCGCCGTCGCGCCGCGGGACGCCCAGCCGGTCGGGCGGGATGCCCTGGCTCAGCAGCATCCGCGTCACGTAATGGTCGGGCACGATCAGCAGCCGCGCCGGGTCGGGAAACGGCTCGTCGTCGGCCAGCACGCGCGGGTCGACGTGGCCGTGCGGGCTGATCAGCGGCAGGCCGCGGGCGGCGGCGTACAGCTCGCGGGCGACCTGGGCGTGGCGCGGGTCGGTGGCGAACGTCGGACCATTTTCGGACACGGGCACCTCAGCTGGTCAGGTCGAGCAGGCCGGAAACCGGCACCCGCTCGGCGGTTTGCAGAGATCGGTTGGCGGCCAGCCCGGTGAGCAGCGCCAGGGCGCCGTCGCGGGCGGTCGCCGAGCGGTGCATCGGGTCGGTCTGCCCGCCGATCAGGACGGCGGTCATCCGGCTGTCGGCGCCGCCGTGGCCCGCCCGGTCGTGCGCCGGCAGCTCGACCGCGCGCGGCGGCGCCCAGAACGGGCGGACGGTCAGCGTGACGCCGCCGCGCTCGGGAGCGGCCTCGGTCCCGTGCACCGCCGCGCCCTTGAGCTCGCCGGCCGCGACCGGGCTGACGTGATCGCTCTCGACCACCTCCAGCTCGAGCCGACCCTTGCTGCCGTTGACCATGAGCCGGTAGCCCTCCCACGGCGCGTACGCGGTGAGGTGGTAGGTCATGGTCGCGCCGGTGTCGTAGCGGACCAGCACCGCCAGGTCGTCCTCGATCGTCACCCCGGGCGCGAAGACGTTCTGGTCGCGGTGGTAGCCGTCCTCGGCCTCGGCGTCGAGGTAGAGCTCGCGCAGCCGCGGGTTGTCCGCCAGGCGCAGGGCGAACGGATCGCCGTCCGCCGCCGGGCTGCCGTGCACCCGTTCGTAGTCCCGGGCGTAGCCGTGGCGTTTGCCGTTCTCCCCGTAGAAGAACAGACGGCCGGACGCGTACGCCTCCGTGGGCGCCGCGCCGAGCCACCAGTTGACCAGGTCGAAGTGGTGGCCGGACTTGTGCACGAGCAGGCCGCCGGAGTTGGCCTTGGCGCGGTGCCAGCGGCGGAAGTAGTCGGCGCCGTGCCGCACGTCGAGCAGCCATTCGAAGTGGACCGAGCCGATCTCGCCGATCTCGCCGCCGGCCAGCAGCGTGCGCACGGCCTCGTGCACCGGGTTGAACCGGTAGTTGAAGGCGACCTGCACCCGGCGGCCGGTGCGCCGCTGGGCGTCGAGGATGCGCCGCGCACTCCCGGCGTCGACGGTCATCGGCTTCTCGGTGATGACGTCGCAGCCGGCCTCGAGCGCGGTGACGATGTGCCCGGCGTGGGTGCTGTCGACGCTGGTGACGATCAGCTCGTCGACCTCGGTGCGCCGGAGCATGGCGGCCAGGTCGCCGGCCGCGTAGGTGGGCACCGGCTCGTGCCCGGCGGCCTTGAGCCAGCGGTTGTGCGCGTCCATCCGGGACCGGTTGGTGTCCGCGAGCGCGACCAGCTCCGCCGTCTCGGCGTGGTCGGCGGTGAGGGCGCGGACGAACATCTCGGCGCGCGCGCCGGCGCCGACCAGGGCGAAGCGGCGGCGGTGTCCTCGTGGCATGTGCCCTCCCGGCCCGGTGCCTGCAAAGGTTTGCAGCGAAGTTAGGCATCTCGATGCGTTGCCGTCAATGACCTCGCGGGAGATTGCCCGGTTTTGTCGGAAGGTAAGCGCGTACCTCATGCCCGTTCGCAATCTTTATGCAACACAGGGACATTGACACCCGTGCAACCGCTTGCATTAATTGTGGTCGTCCGTGACCGTCGCCACATGCCGCCCGGGGAGGTCAGAGCGTGTCCGTCACCATTCGCGATGTCGCCCGGGCGTCCGGCGTGCACATCTCCACCGTGTCGCGCACGTTCTCGGCGCCGCATCTGGTCAATCCCCACACCCGCAGCCGGGTGCTGGCCTGCGCCGAGGAGCTGGGTTACCGGCCCAACCGGGCGGCCCGCGCCCTGATCACCGGCCGGACGTACAACATCGGCCTGATCGTGGCCGACATCGCCAACCCGTTCTTCCCGCCGCTGATCAAGGCGGCCGAGAGCCAGGCCCGCAAGCACGACCACCACATCTTCGTCGCCGACACCAACGAGGACCCGGCGGTCGAGGAGGAGGTGGTGCGGGCCCTGGCCAAACAGGTCGACGGCGTCCTGATCTGCAGCCCCCGGATGAACAACGCGCTGATCGAGCAGCTCAGCCGCGAGGTTCCGCTGGTCGTCGTCAACCGCCAGATCGCCGGCATCCCCGCCGTCGTGATGGACGTGGCGCAGGGCGCCCGGCTCGCCGTCGAGCACCTGACGACCCTCGGGCACCGCACCATCGCGCTGCTCAGCGGCCCGCGCGGCTCGTGGACCAGCCGGGAGATCCGGCGCTCCGCCACCGCCACCGCCCGGGCCGGGCACGCCGAGCTCACCGTGGTCGGGCCCAACCCGCCCACCGAGCTCGGCGGCCTCACCGTCGCCGAGGACGTGCTGCGGGCCGGCGCCACCGCCGTGCTCGCCTACAACGACCTGATGGCGATCGGCCTGATCGAGGGCCTGTTCTCCGCGGGGGCCCGGGTGCCCGAGGACGTCAGCGTCGTCGGCATCGACGACATCATGCTCAGCCGGCTCACCCGGCCGAAGCTGACCACGGTGGCGACACCCACCGCCGCCGCGGGCCGGGCGGCCGTCGACATGCTGCTCGCGCACGGCGACGACCGCCGCTCCACCGCACACCTGCACCTGCAGACCGAATTGGTCATCCGCGACTCGACGGGGAACGGCCCGGGTCCGCACAGCCCTGCGGACCCGGGCGGCGTCAACGTCCCCGGAGGTGTCGCCTCCTAAAAAGGAGCCAACCGTCATGGAACCCTTCACGAGGAGCGCCACGCCCGATCAACGTACCCCGGCGTCGCGCCCGTCCCGCCGCCGCCTGCTCGCCGCCGCTCTCGTCCTGCCGCTGGCCCTCGGGGCGGCGGCCTGTGGCGGGGACGACTCGGGCGGCAGCGGGTCGGACGACAAGGTCGAGCTCTCCATCTTCTGGTGGGGCGCGGACAAGCGCGCCGAGCTCACCGAGCAGGCGCTGGACCTCTACACCCAGAAGCACCCGAACGTGACGTTCAAGAAGACCTGGCAGGCCAACCAGGGCTACTACGACAAGCTGGCCACCCTCACGGCCGGCGGCAACGCGCCCGACATCTTCCAGATCGACGACAACGCGATCTCGGAGTACGCGACCCGCGGCGTCACGCTCGACCTCACCCCGTACACGTCGGACGGCAAGCTCGACGTCAGCAAGTTCCCCAAGAGCCTCAAGGAGTACGGCCAGGTCGACGGCAAGCTGGTCGGCGTCGCCATGGGCGAGAACACGCAGGGCCTGGTCTACGACAAGACCCTGGTCGACAAGTTCAAGCTGCCCGCGCCCACCACGGGCATGAGCTGGGACGACTTCATCAAGTGGGCGGCGAGCGTCTCGAAGGCGTCCAAGGTGCCCGGCACCCAGGACCCGAGCGGGATCTACCAGGCCCTCTGGGTCTACCTGCGGCAGAACGGCAAGGACCTGTACAAGGGCAACCAGATCGCCTTCGACGAGGCCGACATCACCAAGTGGTTCCAGATGTGGAAGGACGCGCGCGCGGCCGGGGCCACCCCGACGCCGGACGTCATCCACGAGGGCAACGACTCCAGCGTCAGCAAGCAGCTGGTGGTGACCGGCAAGGCGGGCACCTCCTGGGTCTGGACCAACCAGATGCCCGAGCTGAAGAAGAACACGAAGAACGACCTCGGCCTGGTCGCGTACCCCGGCGACCCGAGCGCCCAGTGGGCCCGGGCCTCGCTGTACTTCTCGGTCTTCCGCGGCAGCCCGCACAAGGACGCCGCGGTCGACGTGGTCAACTTCCTGGCCAACGACCCCGAGGCCGGCAAGATCCTCGGCACCGACCGCGGCCTGCCACCCAACCTCGACGTTCGCAAGCAGATCGAGTCCACGGTGACCGACCCGAACATGAAGCAGACCATCGAGGTGCAGAACGAGCTGGGCGCCAAGTTCGGCCCGACCACGCCGAGCGTCCCGCCCAAGGGACACAGCAAGGTCAAGACCGAGCTGATCCGGATCGCCGAGGAAGTGACGTACGGCCGGCAGACCCCCGAGGCGGGCGCCGCGGCGTTCGTCACCGCCGCCAAGGCGGCCATCGGGCAGAGTTAGAGGAACCCCTTCCGTGACGATGGCTCAGATGCCGGTCCGTCCGACCGAGCCCGTGCCCCCGGTTCCCGCCGCCCAGCGGCGGGGCCGGGCGGCCCGCCGGCGCCGCCGGGAGGACCTGGCCGGTTACGTCTTCCTCTCCCCGTGGCTGCTCGGGCTGCTGGGGATCACCGCGATCCCGATGCTGATCTCGCTCTACCTCAGCTTCACCGACTACAGCCCGTTGATCCCGGTGACCGAGGCGCAGTGGGTCGGCCTCGACAACTACCGGCGGATGTTCACCGCCGACCCGTCCTACTGGCACGCCGTACGCGTGACCGTGACTTTTGCCCTGGTCGCCGTGCCGCTGAAGCTCGCCGCGGCCCTGGGTGTCGCGATGCTGCTCAATCGCGCGATGCGCGGCATCGCGGTGTTCCGCGGGCTGTTCTATCTGCCGTCGCTGCTCGGCGGCAGCGTGGCGCTGGCCATCGTGTGGCGCAGCATGTTCAACCGGGAAGGCGCCTTCAACCAGTTCCTGTCGATCTTCGGCGTTGAGGGCCAGGCCTGGGTCAACGACCCGACCTGGGCGCTGCCCACGCTGATGCTGCTGGCCATCTGGCAGTTCGGCGCCCCGATGGTGATCTTCCTGGCCGGCCTCAAACAGGTGCCGGCCGAGCTGTACGAGGCCGCGTCGGTCGACGGCGCCGGGGCGTGGCGCAAGTTCTCGCACATCACGCTGCCGCTGCTGTCGCCGGTCATCTTCTTCAACCTGGTGCTGGAGACGATCCACGGATTCCAGGGCTTCACGTCGGCGTTCGTGCTCAGCAACGGCTCCGGCGGCCCGGTCGACTCCACGCTCATGTACACGCTGCACCTCTACAACGCGGGCTTCGTCGAGCTGAACATGGGATACGCCTCCGCGATGGCGTGGGTGTTCCTGCTGGTGGTCGGCGCGATCACGGTGGTGCTGTTCAACACCGGCCGGTTCTGGGTGCACTACTCCGACGCCGAGGAGCGGTGACGCTGATGCGCCCTTCATTGCCCGTCGTCCGCCTGATCGTGCTGATCGTCATCCTGGCGGCCGTGCTGTACCCGCTGTTCTGGATGATCGGCACATCGTTCAAGTCGCAGGAGGAGATCGCCAGCAACATCGGCCTCTTCCCGGAGCAGTTCACGCCGCACAACTTCGTGGAGGGCTGGACCAAGTTCGACGAGCCGTTCGGCCGCTTCTTCCTCAACAGCGCCCTGGTGGCGTCGCTGACGGTGGTCGGCAACACGGTGTCGTGCCTGCTGGCCGCGTACGCCCTGGGCCGGCTGCGCTTCCGCTTGCGGGGCTTCTGGTTCGCGATCATGATCGCCACCCTGCTCCTGCCCGGCCACGTGCTGATCATCCCGCAGTACATCCTGTTCCGGACGCTGGGCTGGGTCGGCGGCGACTTCCCGTACCTGCCGCTGCTGGTGCCGCATTTCCTGGCCACCGAGGCGTTCTTCGTGTTCCTGATGGTCCAGTTCATGCGGGGCATCCCGCGCGAGCTGGACGAGGCCGCGGTGATCGACGGCGCCAGCTCGTACAGCGTGTTCCGGCACGTGGTGCTGCCGCTGAGCCGTCCCGCCCTGGTCACCACGGCCATCTTCTCGTTCATCTGGACCTGGAACGACTTCTTCCGCCAGCTGGTGTACCTCTCCGACCTCAAGGACTACACCGCGCCGGTGGCCCTGACCCTGTTCATCGACTCGACGAGCGAGAGCTCGGTCGGCCCGATGTTCGCCATGTCCCTGCTCAGTCTGGTGCCGGTGTTCCTCTTCTTCGTGGCCTTCCAGAGGCTGCTGGTCGAGGGCATCAACACCAGCGGCCTGAAGGGCTAGAGATGCCACACGATTGGCGCGACTCGCTGCGCCTGGCCGCCGACCTGGCCCTGCTGGGCATAGTCGTCACGCTGCTGTCGCTCCCGCTGCTGACCGCGGGAGCGGCGGTGGCCGCGGGCAGCCAGGCCATCCGCCACCTGATCGCCAACGGCCGCTGGCCGTCCCTGGCCGACTGCTGGACGACCTTCCGCACCCGCCTGATCCCGGCCATGCCGGCCGGCCCGATCGCCCTGGCCGCGATCACGTTGATAGCCCTGGACATAGCCGGCCTACGCCGAGGCGCAGTCCCCGGCGGCGGCCCGGCCTTGGCCGCAGTCCTGACCGCGTCGGCCTTGGTAGCGGGCTATGCGGCGCTGGTGGCGGTGCAGTGGGGCATGTCCGAGCGACGCGCCGCCCGCGAGGCGCTGACGCTGGCCCTGAACCGCCCGATGACCGCAGTGGCCGCGGCCGCGGTGCTGGCGGTAGCGGTGGTGCTGGCCGCTTTGGTGCACCCGGCCTTGGTGCCGGTGCTGGCGGGATACGTTTTGTTCGCCCTGCACGTGGTGACGCCGAAGGTGGCCGGGCGCCCCCTGACCCCAGCGGCATAGGCGGGCCGCGCGCTGCCGCTGGCCTGGGTGGTCGGGCCGATCGTTCGTAGCCGGCGATTTGCGGCCGGCGCATGTTTCATCGCCGCTACCCGCGAATCGGGGCGCCTACGAAGCTCGGATATTCCTGGTGACATAACCTCCGAATGATGGGCGCACTATGCCGCCGCCCGCTCGTTTTTCGAGCGCAATCCGGTGTACCTCCGAAGACCATTGTCGAAAAGTTTCCGGAATGGTGTCGCTCGCTGCGGAAATCGGTGTGGAACCGCGCGCGAACAATGGCGAGTTTGGAGCTGCGCAAGTCATGCGTCAACAGTGCGGCGGGCTTCTCGTTCGGCCTGCCGCCGGCGTCGGTGCGGCGATCAGGGCGGTATGTCGTTGCTGCGTGCCTGCCGAGGGTCGGACGTGCCCACGCACCCGGCGCGGCTCCCTCCCGGCCGGACCCAGGCGGTGGCCGGCGGGGTTGGTAGTCGCGGCCGGCACCGACGAGGGCGGCAGTATCGGAGACGGCGGCGGTGACGAGGGCCGGGAAGGCGATGGGGATGGTGAGGGCGAAGGCGACGGGGATGTCCGCGGTAACGGCGGCGGAGTTGGGGCCTCGGACTTCGACGGCGGCGACGGTGACGGCGGCGGAGTTGGGGCCTCGGACTTCGACGGTGACGGCGGCGGAGTTAGGGCCTCGGACTTCGACGGCAGCGACGGTGACGGCGGCGACGATGACGGCGGCGACGATGACGGCGGCGACGATGACGGCGGCGACGATGACGGGGATGGCGACCGGGATGGAGACGGCGACGTCGACAGGGATGAGGTCGGGGACGGCGATCGGGACGACGGAGCGCTCGCCTGGTCTGTTCGCTCGGGCTCTGGTCTGGTCAGCGGGCCGTCCGCATTGCCATCTTGCAACCGCTGTAGCTTTTCGGCGTGCCGTTGGGCAAGGCCCCATGCGCGATGCCGGGCGTGTTGCCGGCGAAATGTCGCCGCCTCGGGAGAATAACGGCGCGACCGGGTGCGATCACGCATTCCTGCCACCTGTGACCTGGTGAATAACTCTAGCTGCCGCACCCCGATATTCTCCCACTCCGCGAAGCCACCGGTAAGCCCGGAATTGCTGTCGATCATGCCAACCTCGCTCGCCTTCACCATTCCGAGTACGGTAATCTCAGCGGCGCCAGAGAATTGTCAATAAGGCTATACATCGCGCGGAGACGGGCGGCAGGAGAGCCGACCAGGCGCGGGGCCGTGCGGGAGGGAACGCTTCGAGGCAGGGTGACCGCCCGGCGATCTTGTCGAGGAGCAGGACATGTGTACCTCCGGGGCATCCTTAAAGCGCTTTAAGTCCCTGTACTATCTGTGTCGATCTCGATGTGTGTCAAGGGCCTGACGGGGAGTGATTCAGTGGATCAGCGACCGCGCCTCGCCGACGTCGCCGCTCGCGCCGGCGTCTCGACCGCATCGGTGTCCCTGGTGCTGCGCGGGGCGCCGGGACCGAGCGCCGAGACCCGGGAAAGGGTGCTGGCGGCCGCCGACGACCTGAACTATCGCGCCGACCGCACGGCCAGCCTGCTCGCCCGCCGGCGCCGTCACCTGCTGGGGGTGCTGCTCGATGTGCGCAACCCGTTCCACGCCGAGCTGGTGGAGGAGCTGCATGCCGAGGCCGACAAGGCGGGCTACGAGGTGGTGCTCTCCACGCTGACCCGCGACCGCGACGAGGCCCGCGCGGTCGAGACCCTGCTCGACTTCCGCTGCGAGGCCCTGATCCTGCTGGGCCCCGACGCGCCCGATGCCACGCTCGACACGCTGGCCGGACAGGTTCCGTGCGTGGTGGTGGGCCGGCCGGTCGGCGACGCCGACGTCGATGTCGTGCGACCGGCCGAGGACGTCGGGGTCGACGCGGCGCTCCACCATCTGATCGATCTCGGACATACGCGGATCACGTTCGTGGATGGCGGCCGCGGCGCCGTCGCGGCGGCGAGGCGCCGCGGCTATCGCCGGGCGATGCGGCGGGCCGGGCTGGTCGCCGAGGTCCTGCCGGGTGATCACACAGAAGAAGGCGGCGTACGGGCCGGGCGCCGCGTCGTCGCCGAGCACGTGCTGCCCACGGCCGTGGTGGCGTCCAACGACCGGCTCGCGGTGGGCGTGATGGACGCGTTCGTCCGGGCCGGCGTCGACGTCCCCGGTCAGGTTTCGCTGGTCGGCTACGACGACAGCACCCTGGCCCGCCTCGCCCACATCGACCTGACCTCGGTCAACCAGGATGCGCCGGCCCAGGCTCGCCACGCGGTCGCCGCCGCCGTCTCCCGTCTCGACGACGGCCGCACCCGCCGCATGGAGACCGTCGTGGTCCCGCACCTCGTCGTCCGGGCCAGCACCGCACCACCCCGGCCGGCGTGACCGGCGCCGCGGGGTGACCCCGATGCGAGCGGCCCGACGAGCCGGCGGAGGGAAAGCCCGGCGGAGGGCCCGGCGGAAGGAGGGCCCGGTGGAGGGAGGGCCCGGTGGAGGGAGGGCCCGGTGGAGGGGAGGCCCGGCGGAGGGGAGGCCCGGCGGAGGGGAGGCCCGGCGGAGGGGAGGCCCGGCGGAGGGGAGGCCCGGCGGAGGGGAGGCCCGGCGGAGGGGAGGCCCGGCGGAGGGGAGGCCCGGCGGAGGGGAGGCCCGATGGAGGGAAGGCCCGGCCGAGGGAAGGCCGGCGTAGGGACAGCCCGGCCAGGTGGGGCGGCCGACTCGGGGCGGCCCGGTGGGCCGACTTGGCGCGGTCGAGTGCACGCGGGGGAGTGGGTGTGGCCGAGTCCGGGCGGCCGAGGGCGCGGCCGCCAGGGGGCGACCGAGTAGGGGGGCGGCCCACCGAGGGCGGCGCGACAGATCAGCGTGGCTCCCGGCGTGGCTAGCAGGAAAGCAGCCCCGCCCTCTCCTTGGCCGCCAGCACATGCCGGGCCCCATCGCTCACCCGCGCCCGGAACGCCGCGTCCCGTGAAGCTCGCTCGATCAGCGCGCCCGCCATCGGAGCCGCGTCGGACGGCCGGATCGTCAGCACCATGTCGCCGCCGGCGGCCACGAACCGTACCGCCCGCTGCCCGACCGGCACCCCGCTCACCGCGACCGCCGCCCCGAGGTCGTCCGACATGATCAGGCCGTCGAAGCCGAGCCGCTCCCGCAGCAGCCCGGTGACGATCGGCCGGGAGAACGCGGCGATCGCCCCGGGGTCGAGGCGCGGATATTTCGCCGACGACATCATCACCGACGCCGACCCGGCCTGGATGCCCGCCTTGAACGGCTCGAGATAGGGATCATTCGCGGTCGCCGTGGGGTCGACCGCCTTCGTCGACGTGTCGGTGTTCGCCCGCACCCGCCCGAGCCCGGGGAAGTGCTTGAGCACGGTCAGCACGCCGGCGTCCTGGCTGGCGGGCACGACGGTCCGGATGTCGGCGGCCACCCGTGCCGGGTCGGAGCCGTACTGCCGGTGCCAGTAGCCGATGGGCGGGTTCCCCACGCCCAGCGAGGCCGGCACGGTGTCGGCCACCGGGGCGAGGTTGACGTTCACGCCGATGCCGTCGAGGCGGTGTGCGCTGTCCCTCGTCGTGTTCCGCAGCGCCGGCAGCGCGCCAGCGCCGAGCTTCTGGGCCGACGGCAGCAGCGGGAAGTCGGCGCCCTTGAGCGTCTGCACGTTGCCGCCCTCCTGGTCGAGGGAGATCAGCAGCGGCAGCTCCGACCGCTTCTGCAGCCCGGCGATGTCGGCGCGCAGCTCGGCCGCCCTCTTCGTGCTGCGTCCGTGCAGGAAGACCCCGCCCAGCTCGTATCGGCGCACCGTGTCGCCCAGACCGCTCGGCGCGTTCACCGAGGTGCCGACCATGAGGAGCTGGCCGGCCCGCTGGGCGAGGGTGAGCCCGTCCAGCGTCCGCGTGACGCAGTCGGCGCCGGGCGACGACGACGGTGGCGCGGCCGAGGTCGTGGCCACCGTGGAGGGAGCAGCCGTGGGCGGGGCAGCCGGGGACGAGGCTGTCACGGATGGGGCAGCCGCGGGCGTCGACGAGTGACACGCCGTCAAAGCGAGCGCGGCGGCACAGCAGGCGAAGATCCGAATGCGCATCGGCGCCAACGCTAGCCCTTCTAGGCACCTCCTCGAAGGTCGACGATGCGCCGCATCTTGCCCATCGAACGCTCCACGCCATCGGGTTCGATCACTTCCACCCGTACGGAAACTCCGATGTTGTTCTTGATCGCGGTGACCAGATCGTGGCCCGCTTGCGTGGCCACCGCGGGGTTTGTCTCGGTGCGGCGCTCCACCTTGACCGTGAGCGCGTCGAGCCGGCCCTCCTTGCTGAGCACGCACTGGAAATGGGGCGCCAGCGCGGGCGTGCGGAGGATGAGCTCCTCGATCTGGGTGGGGAAGAGGTTGACGCCGCGGAGGATGATCATGTCGTCGGTGCGGCCGGTGATCTTTTCCATCCGGCGCATCGGGCGCGCCGTGCCGGGCAGCAAACGGGTCAGATCGCGCGTGCGGTAGCGGATCACCGGCATGGCCTGCTTGGTCAGCGACGTGAGGACCAGCTCGCCGACCTCGCCGTCGGGCAGGACCTCGCCGGTCACCGGATCGATGATCTCGGGATAGAAGTGATCCTCCCAGATGTGCGGGCCGTCCTTGGTCTCGATGCACTCGTTGGCCACGCCGGGGCCCATCACCTCGGAGAGGCCGTAGATGTCGAGCGCGTGCATGTCGAGCCGCTCCTCGATCTCGCGGCGCAGATCTTGCGTCCACGGCTCGGCGCCGAAGATGCCCACCCGCAGCGACGTGCCGCGGGGATCGACGCCCTGGCGCTCCATCTCGTCGACGATCGCCAGCATGTAGGTGGGCGTGACCATGATGATCTCGGGCTCGAAGTCGCGGATCAGGTGGACCTGGCGCTCGGTCATGCCGCCCGAGACCGGGATGACCGTGCAGCCCAGCTCCTCGGCGCCGTAATGGGCGCCCAAGCCTCCGGTGAACAAACCATATCCGTACGCGACGTGCACCCGATCGCCGGGCCGGCCACCCGAGGCGCGGATCGACCGCGCCATCAGCTGCGCCCATATTCGCAGGTCATGGCGGGTGTATCCGACGACGGTCGGGGTGCCGGTGGTGCCCGAGGAGGCGTGCAGGCGGGCGATCTGCTCGCGCGGCACGGCGAACATACCGAACGGATAGTTGTCGCGCAGCGTCGCCTTGCTGGTGACCGGGAACTTGCCGAGATCGGCGAGATCGCGCAGGTCGCCGGGGTGCACCTGACGTTCGTCGAACATCTTGCGGTACTGCGGCACATTCTCGTACGCGTGCCGCAGCGACCATCGCAGCCGGCTGAGCTGCAGCTCGCGCAGTTCATCGACGGAGGCGCGCTCGATCGGGTCCAGATCTTCCGGGCGGGGGGAGCGGTCCTGCACTTGCGACCTCCTATATGCGCAGTCCCTCGAAGGCGATGGCGGTGACGGCGTCGGCGATGGAGCCGGCGCCGCCGGGGCGGGGCTTGTACCACTCGGTCAGCGAGTTGACCATGCCGAGGAGGAGGCGGGCCGCGGTCGCCGGATCGACATCCGGGCGCACGCCACCCTCGGCCTGTGCCTGTTTCACGAGCTCTGTCACCACCGCGTCGAACTCTCGGCGCCGAGCCAGCGCATGCTGCTCGACCTCGGTGTTGCCACGCACTCTCAGCAGGACCGTCACGAACTCGAAGCGATCGGCCAGCACGATCACGCTGCGCCGGATCAGCCGCTCGAGACGGTCGAGCGCGGGCACGTCGAGGTTACGCACCTCCGCGGCCGCTTCGAAGAGCCCGTCGAGCGCCCGGTCCATCGCCATTTGCAGCAACTGCTCTTTGCCGCTGATGTGGTGGTAGACGCTCGATTTGGTGATGCCCAGCGACTCGGCGATGTCGAACATGCTGGTGGCGTCGTACCCCTGCTCGTTGAACAGGCGCACGGCGGCGGCCAGCACCGCGTCCAGGTCATGGCCGGGCCGGCCCCGGCGCCGCGGCGCCGTCATGCCGGGCCCGCCGGGCCGATCGTGCGGCTGCGCCCCCGGAACTCGGCGACGACGTCGCCGTCGCACGTCACGGTGACGTCGTAGATCCCGCTGCGTCCCCGGGCCGCTCTTTCTTTCGCGTACGCGATGAGCACGTCGCCCGGCGCGGTGGCACGCAGGAACGAGATGTCCGCGCCGGCGGCGACGGTGACCGGGCCATGACTGTTGCACGCGCACGCGAAGGCGGTGTCGGCGAGCATGAAGACGTACCCGCCGTGGGTCATGGCGTGCCCGTTGACCATGTCGCCGGTGACCGTCATCCGCACCGTGGCCTGCCCGTTCCCGGCGTCGAGCAGCTCGATGCCGGCGGACTTGGACGCGGTGTCCCGCTCGAACATGTCGTGGGCCGAGGTCTGTGCCACCCTGACTCCCGAGGCTTGATTACCGACCGAACGGACGGTAGATAATTAGAGACCAGCCAACCGCAATGGAGCGCAGATGACAACCCCCACCGAGTTGTACGAGACGCATCGCGAGCTGCTCGACCGGGCCGTCAAGGCCGCGCGCGAGCGCGACTACTGGTCCGCCTTCCCCGAGTCGCCGAGCAAGTCCGTCTACGGTGAGGATGCCGCGCCCTCGGGCGAGCGGGCGTTCACCGCGCTGCTCGGCAAGACCTTCCCGGTCGAGGTGCCGGGCGCGGTGGGCACGGTCGCCACCGAGCGCTCGCCGTACGGCATCGAGCTCGGCATCAGCTATCCCAAGGCCGACCCGCTCGCGCTGGTCGCCGCCGCCCGCGCCGCCACTCCCGCGTGGCGCGCCGCCGGGCCGTACGGGCGGGCCGGGGTCGCCGCCGAGATCATCAAGCGGATCAACGCGCGCAGCTTCGAGCTCGCCCACGCCGTCCAGCACACCACCGGCCAGGCGTTCGTGATGGCGTTCCAGGCCGGCGGCCCGCACGCGCAGGACCGGGCGCTCGAGGCCGTGGCGTATGCGCTGGCCGCCTCCACCCGCATGCCGGCCGACGCCGGCTGGGCCAAGCCGCAGCGCGGCGCCGACCCGCTGCGCCTGGAAAAGACGACCACCGTGGTGGGCCGCGGCGTCGCCCTGGTGATCGGGTGCAACACCTTCCCGACGTGGAACAGCTATCCGGGCCTGTTCGCCAGCCTGGTCACCGGCAACCCGGTGATCGTCAAGCCGCACCCGGGCGCGGTACTGCCGCTCGCCATCACCGTGCAGATCTGCCGCGAGGTGCTCGCCGAGGCCGGCCAGAGCCCCGACCTGGTCACGCTGGCCGCCGAGGAGCCCGGCGAGGGCATCGCGGCCACCCTCGCCACCCACCCCGACGTGCGCATCATCGACTTCACCGGCTCCAGCGACTTCGGCAACTGGCTCGAGGCCAACGCGCGCCAGGCCGTCGTCTACACCGAGAAATCCGGCCTCAACACGGTGATCGTCGACTCGACCGACGACTACAAGGGCCTGCTGCGCAACCTGTCCTTCTCGCTCTCGCTGTACAGCGGGCAGATGTGCACGACCCCGCAGAACATCCTGGTCCCGCGGGACGGCATCGAGACCGACGCCGGGCACAAGAGCTTCGACGAGTTCGGCGCCGACCTGTCCGCCGCCCTCGGCAAGCTGCTCGGCGACCCGAAACGCGCGGCCGGCACGCTGGGCGCAATCGTCAACGACGGCGTGCTGGGCCGGCTCACCGAGGCGGGCGCTTCGCCGTCGGTCGTGCACCCGTCCGCCGGGGTCGCCGACGAGCAGTACCCGCACGCGACGATCCGCACGCCGGTCGTGGTCCGGCTCGACGCGGCGGACGACAAGACCTACACGCGCGAGTGGTTCGGCCCGGTGTCGTTCCTCATCGCGACCGACTCCACCCCGGCGAGCCTGGCGCTGTTCGTCGAGACGGTCCGGGCGCACGGCGCGCTGACCGCCTCGGTCTATTCGACCTCGCCCGACGTGCTCGCCGCGGCCCGCGAGGCGGCGCTCGACGCCGGCGTGCACCTGTCGGAAAACCTGACCGGAGGCGTCTTCGTCAACCAGACCGCGGCCTTCAGCGACCTGCACGGCACCGGCGCCAACCCGGCCGCCACCGCCTCGCTGACCGACGACTACTACGTCACCGGCCGCTTCTTCGCCCTGCAGTCCCGCCACCACGTCCCCGCGCCGGAGTCGGCCGATGCCTGAGGTCTACCTGGTCGGTGGCGTCCGCACCCCGCAGGGCAAGTACGGCGGGGCGCTCGCCGCGGCGCGGCCCGACGATCTCGCGGCCCTGGTGGTCCGCGAGGCCGTGAGCCGCTCCGGCGCGCCGGCGGAGGCGATCGAGGAGGTCGTGCTCGGCGCCGCCAACCAGGCGGGTGAGGACAACCGCAACGTGGTCACGGCCGGCTCGTCCTCGCCGCTCTCCGACGGCGCGGCCGCGCTGGTCGTCGCGAGCGAGGCGGCGGTCGAGCGCTACGGCCTGGCGCCCCGCGCTCGCGTCGTCACCGGCGCCGCGGCGGGCGTCGCGCCGCAGCTCATGGGCCTCGGCCCGGTCCCCGCCACGGAAAAGGCACTGGCCCGGGCCGGCTGGGGCATCGGCGACCTCGACGCCGTCGAGCTCAACGAGGCGTTCGCGGTCCAGTCCCTCGCGGTGATCCGGCGGCTCAAGCTCGACGAGGAGCGGGTCAACGCGGACGGCGGCGCGATCGCGCTCGGCCATCCGCTCGGCTGCTCCGGCGCCCGCATCACGGTGACCCTGCTCGGCCGGATGGAGCGGGAGGGCGCGCGCCGCGGCCTCGCCACCCTGTGCGTCGGCGTCGGTCAGGGCGCGGCCATGCTCCTGGAGCAGCCGTGAACACCCTTCGCATCGAGGAGCGGGACGACCGCGTCGTGGCGACCCTCACCCGGCCTTCGGCGCGCAACGCGATCAACGCGGCGATGGTCCGCGAGCTGCACGACGTGTGCGCGGAGCTCGAGGAGCGACCGAGGCTGCTGCTGCTCACTGGCGACGGCGGCACGTTCGCGGCCGGC
Source organism: Paractinoplanes rhizophilus (assembly GCF_042664765.1). Lineage (NCBI taxonomy): Bacteria > Bacillati > Actinomycetota > Actinomycetes > Micromonosporales > Micromonosporaceae > Paractinoplanes > Paractinoplanes rhizophilus. The sequence continues at coordinate 68,545 of NZ_JBHTBJ010000031.1, forward strand.
GCCGACATCGGTGAGCTGCGCGAGCGCGGGCGCGACCAGGCCTTGCAGGGCATCAACAGCCGCCTGTTCGACCGCGTGGCCCGGCTCCCGATGCCGACCGTCGCCGCCGTCGATGGCTATGCGCTGGGTGGCGGGGCCGAGCTCGCGTACGCGTGCGACATCCGCCTCGCCTCCACGACGGCGGTCTTCGGCAACCCCGAGCCCGGCCTGGGCATCCTCGCCGCGGCCGGCGCGTGCTGGCGGCTGCGCGAGCTGGTGGGCGCGTCCGTGGCCAAGCAGGTGCTGCTGGCCGGCAAGCGGCTCGACGCCGACGACGCGCTGCGGTTCGGCCTGGTCACCGAGGTGGTCCCGGCCGACGAGCTGCTCAAGCGCGCCCACGCCCTGCTCGACCGGATGGCGCGTTCGGGTCCGCTGGCGCTGCGGCTGACCAAACTGGTCGCCGACGCGCCCGGCGGTCATCCCGTCGCCGACGACCTGGCGCAGGCGATCCTGTTCGAGTCGGCCGACAAGCGCGACCGGATGGACGCGTTCCTCGCGGGAGGCCGCTCATGAGCGCGACCATTTCGCCCGCGGTGCCCAAACTGGTCGGCGTGATCGGCGGCGGCCGGATGGGCGCCGGCATCGCCCAGGTCTTCGTGGTGGCCGGCGCGGTGGCGTGCCTCGCCGAGCGGGATCCGGCCGCCGCGGTGGCCGCCCGCGACCGGGTCGCCATGGGCCTGTTGCGCGCCGCCGACAAGGGGAAGCTCGCCGAGCCGGCCGACGCTGTGCTCGAGCGGCTCGTGCTGGTCGACGATGTGTCGGCGCTGCCGGCCGACGTCAACCTGGTGGTCGAGGCCGTGCCCGAGGACCCCGCCCTCAAGGTCCGGGTCCTGGCCGCCGCCGAGGAGGCGGTCGGCGAGCAGGCGGTGCTGGCCAGCAACACCAGCTCGCTGTCCATCGCCGGCATCGCCGACGGGTTGGCACGGCCCGAGCGGTTCCTCGGGCTGCATTTCTTCAACCCGGTCCCGGCCAGCAGTCTCGTCGAGATCGTGATCGGGCCGGCCACCGGCGACGACACCGCCGGGGCGGCGCGTTCCTGGGTCGCCGGGCTGGGTAAGACCGAGGTGGTGGTGCGCGACTCGCCGGGGTTCGCCACCAGCCGGCTCGGCGTCCTGCTCGGCCTCGAGGCGATCCGCATGCTCGAGGAGGGCGTGGCCGACGCCGCGTCGATCGACCGCGCCATGGAGCTGGGCTATCGCCACCCGATGGGCCCGCTGCGCTCCACCGACCTGGTCGGCCTCGACGTGCGCCTCGCCATCGCCGAGCACCTGCACCGCGAGCTGGGGGAGCGGTTCGCCCCGCCCGCGCTGCTGCGCGACAAGGTGGCCCGGGGCGAACTGGGCCGCAAGACCGGGCAAGGCTTCTTCACCTGGGAGACATCATGAGCGCGGTTTCCGCCGCCGACGGCGAGCGGGTCTTCGCCGAGACCATCGAGAAGGATCTGCGGGTCGAGCCTCGTGACTGGATGCCCGACGGATACCGCAAGACGATGATCCGGCAGATCGCGCAGCACGCGCACTCCGAGATCATCGGGATGCAGCCCGAGGGCGCGTGGATCACCCGCGCGCCGTCGCTGCGCCGCAAGGCGATCCTGCTCGCCAAGGTGCAGGACGAGGCCGGGCACGGGCTCTACCTCTACTCGGCGGCCGAGACGCTCGGCGCCGACCGGGGCGATCTGACCCGGCGGCTCATCGAGGGCCGGCAGAAGTACTCGTCGATCTTCAACTATCCGACGCTGACCTTCGCCGACGTCGGGGTGATCGGCTGGCTGGTCGACGGCGCGGCGATCTGCAACCAGGTGCCGCTCTGCCGCAGCTCGTTCGGGCCGTACGCGCGTGCCATGATCCGCATCTGCAAGGAGGAGTCCTTCCACCAGCGCCAGGGCTACGAGCTGCTGATGACCATGATGACCGGCACGCCCGAGCAGCGCGAGATGGTGCAGGACGCGACGAACCGCTGGTGGTGGCCGTCGCTGATGATGTTCGGCCCGCCCGACAACGACTCGCCCAACAGCGCGCAGTCGATGGCCTGGAAGATCAAGCGGCACAGCAACGACGAGCTGCGGCAACGCTTCGTCGACATGACCGTCCCGCAGGCCGAGGCGCTCGGCGTGACCTTGCCCGACCCGGAGCTGCGGTGGAACGCCGAGCGGGAGCACTACGACTTCGGCGAGATCGACTGGGCCGAGTTCAAGCGCGTCATCTCCGGCGGCGGACCGATGAACGAGCAGCGCATCGCCCACCGGCGGCGCGCCGACGAGGAAGGCGCCTGGGTGCGCGAGGCCGCCGCGGCGCACGCCGCCAAGCAGGCGGGAGCCCGCGCCGGCGCTGCGGCAGCGGGTGCACGGCCTGGGGAACAAGGCGAAGGAGGCGCTGCATGAGCGACGAGATCACGCACGAGTGGCCGCTGTTCGAGGTGTTCGTGCGAGCCAAGCGCGGACTCAACCATGTGCACGTCGGGTCGCTGCGTGCCGCCGACCACCAGATGGCGCTGCACCACGCGCGTGACCTGTACACGCGGCGCAACGAGGGGGTCAGCATCTGGGTGGTCCGCTCCGACGATGTCGTCTCCTCCGGGCCCGGCGACAAGGACGCGTTCTTCGCGCCCAGCGGCGACAAGGTCTACCGCCACCCGACGTACTACTCGATCCCCGACTCGGTTCCGCACATCTGAGGCCGCCATGTCCTTCGACGACGACGCCTACGGCGCACTCACCGACCACGCGGACGACGCCCGCTGGGCCTACGGCACCGGCTTCGCCGACCCTCTCGCCGGCGTGCCGACGGCCGTGCCCGACGGGATCGACCGTGCCGACCTGGCCACGTATTGCCTGATGCTCGGCGACGACGCCCTGATCATGTCGCATCGGCTCCAGCAGTGGGTGACCCGCGCGCCCGAACTCGAGGACGAGCTGGCCCTCGCCAACATCGGCCTCGACCTCCTCGGCCAGGCCCGCCTGCTGCTCACCCGGGCCGGCGAGGTCGAGAACGCCGGCCGCGACGAAGACGCGCTCGCGTATCTCCGCGACCCCACCGCGTTCCGCAACGTGCGCCTGGCCGAACGCGCCGACGAGGACTTCGCTCACCTCGTGGCAAGGCTTCTGGTCTTCTCCTGCTGGCGTCTCCCGCTGCTCGACCGGCTGGCCGCATCCCGCGACCCGGTGCTCGCGGCGATCGGGGCCAAGGGCGTCAAGGAAGTCACCTACCACCGGGAGTACGCGGCACAGTGGGTGGTCCGCCTCGGCGACGGCACCGACCTGTCCCACCAGCGCATGCGCGCGGCGATCGACGCGATCCTGCCGCTGGCCGCCGAGCTGTTCGAGCCGCACGAGGCGGAAGTTCGGCTCGCGGCCGCCGGTGTCGCGGTGGATCCGTCCGTCCTGCGCGGCGAGTTCGATGCGGCGATGGCACAGGTTCTCGAGGCCGCGACGATCGAGACCTCGGAGAAGACCACCGACGCGACGGCGCGGAGACCGGACGGGGAGGCCCAAGGCGGGCAGGCCCAAGGCGGGCCGGCTTACGACACCGGCTCCGGGCGCTCGGGACGGGACGGCGTCCACGGCCCCGAGCTGACGGAGATCCTCGCCGAGATGCAGGAGCTGGCCCGGGCCCTGCCGGGAGGTGTCTGGTGAGCGGCGCCGCCCAGATTGTCGCCACGGTCACCGAGCTCGCCGGCGTGCTGCCGGGAGGTGTCCGGTGAGCGCCGCCGACGTTGTCGCCGCCGTCACCGATCCGGAGCTGCCGATGGTCACGCTGGCCGAGCTCGGCATCGTCCGGGAGGTGCGCGAGGACGGGGACGGCGTGACTGTGGCGATCACGCCGACGTACTCGGGATGCCCGGCCATGGAGGCGATCCGGGACGACATCGTGACCGCTCTGCGGGGGGCCGGGTTCGGGCGCGCGGAAGTCCGTACGCAATTGTCGCCGGCCTGGACCACCGACTGGATCAGCGAAAGCGGCAAGGCCAAGCTCGCGGCCGCCGGGATCGCGCCGCCCGGCGCGGCGCCCCGGAGATCGGCGGGACCGGTGCCTCTTGCCCTCGGTCTGCCCGTCGAGTCGGTCGCGTGCCCGCAGTGTGGGCACGCGGAAACCGAGCGCATCTCCGCCTTCAGCGCCACCGCGTGCCGTGAGCTGCGGCGATGTCCCTCCTGCCGGGAGCCGTTCGAGCACATGAAGGAGATCTGAGGTGGTCGTGCGTGACTTCCATCCGCTGCGCGTGGCCGGGATCGAACGGCTGTGCGAGGACGCCGTGGCGGTCACCTTCGACGTGCCCGACGAGCTCGCGGCGACCTATGCCTTCCGGGCGGGGCAGTCGCTGACCGTGCGAAGGCCGGCCGACCCGGCGGACGAGCGGCGCAGTTATTCGATCTGCGCGCCGGTCGGGGCGCGGCCGCGGATCGGGGTGCGCGAGGTGCCGGGCGGCGTCGTGTCCTCGTGGCTGGTGCACGAGCTGCGGGTCGGGGACGCGGTGGAGGTGGCGCCGCCGACCGGGACCTTCACGCCCGACCTCGAGGCCGGGGGCCGGCACGTGATGATCGCCGCGGGCTCGGGGATCACGCCGGTGCTGTCGATCGCGACATCGTTGCTGCGGCGGCCGGGGGCGCAGGTCAGCATCCTGTACGGGAACCGGCGCGCCGACACGGTGATGTTCGCGGAGGAGCTCGCCGACCTCAAAGATAGCCATCCATCCCGGCTCGAGCTGGTGCATCTGCTGTCCCGGGAGGCGCGCGAGGTCGAGCTGCTCAGCGGGCGGCTCGACGCGGCCAAGATGCGGACGCTGCTGCCCCTGCTGATCGACGTCGGCGCGGTGGATCACTGGTGGCTGTGCGGCCCGTTCGGCATGGTCACCGACGCCATCGGGGTGCTGGGGGAGCAGGGGGTGCCGCCGGCGCGGATCCATCGGGAGCTGTTCTGGGTGGACGAGCTGCCGCCCGAGCCGCGTCGCGAGGAGCGCGCGATCGAGGGACCGAGCAGCGAGGTCACCGTGGTGCTCGACGGGCGGGCCACGACGGTCACGGTCGCCGAGGGCGACACGGTCCTGGAGGGCGCGCAGCGGGTGCGGCCCGACCTGCCGTTCGCCTGCAAGGGCGGGGTGTGCGGCACGTGCCGGGCGCGCGTGACCGAGGGCGAGGTGACGATGCGGCGGAACTTCGCCCTCGAGCCGGCCGAGCTCGAGGCCGGATTCGTGCTGACATGTCAGTCGCGACCGGCGAGCCCGAAGCTGGAGGTGACCTTCGACGACTGAGCCCCGCGGGCCGGCCGGGGCCACGCGGGCCGGGCGATCCGACGGGCGAGGCCCGGCGAGGACAGACAAGGACAGACCAGGACGGGCGAGGACAGACAAGGACGGGGGAGGGGCTGACGCTGGAGCGCCCCAACAACGCCCCAGCGGCAGCGGCTCGTCCCGCACCGAGGGCGGCATCGGACTGTGCTCCACCCCCGGGCGGGGAGGCTACCGCGATAGGTGGATCTTCTCCACCATGTGATCGTCCTCATGAGAGTGTCAAACGGTGGAGCCGGCCGCGACCGGGTGCGACGACCGGCACAAAACCGGGTGCAACTCGCCTGCCGCGCGCTCCGGTCACGCCGCGGCGGCGAACACCTTGGTGACCCGCTCCGCCGCCACCCGCTCCGCGAGCCTCGCCGGATCCAGATTCGCGCACAGCACGATCGACGCGCCCACCGACAGCGGCGCTAGCAGCCAGATCAGCGGTTCCTCGGTGGCCGAGGCATCGATCAGCACCCGGTCCCCGCGCGTGATCCCCCGCGACGAAGCGACGCCCAGCGCCACCGCCCCGTACTCGCCGAACGTCGCGCCACCCGCCGCCGCGACGTCGTCGACGGCGACCGACCACAACGGCGCGCCGACGCCGAGGTGCGCCCGCGCCGAGGTCACAAAATCGCGATAGCCGGAAGGCGCCGTCCCGAAGAGCGAGAACTGATGCCGCGCGGCGGGAACGTCCTCGAGCCAGCTACCGATGCGCCGGGACTCCACGAAGGTCGCATCAAGCGCCCCCGACAACCCACCCGAGGACGCGGCGCGCGAGGACGACGCATCCGACAACGCCGCACTCGAGGACGACGCATCCGACAACGCCCCGTCGGACGACAACCCCGCCGCACCCCATCCGCGGAACGACACTTCCATCCCCACCGACCAGGCGCCCAGCAGCACCACGGCCGTCTGCCAATGCGGCGGCAACAACACCCCCACCCGCCCGCCGGCCGGCAGCCCGCACTCCGCGGTGAGCAGCGACGCCGTGGCCGCGGACCACGTCCCCACCTCGTACGCGGAAAGCTCCACCCGCTCGCCCGCGGCGTCGTCGTAGTAGGTGATCAGCGAAGGCGCGCGCATGCCACGCACCTTACCGACCTGCGATTACGCGGCCATGCCGAGGTTGCGGGCGCGAATCTCCGCCGAGTACCGCGCGAGCAGATGCACCGTCCGCGGCCCCGCGACCCCATCGGGCTCGAGCCCCACCCGCTCCTGGAACGCCCGCACCATGAGCTCGAGCGACTCGCCCTCGCCGACCGGCATGCCGACCTCGGCGAGCAACGACCGCACCACCTCGGGCTCGGCCGGCGGCGGCTGCTCCGGCCACCCGATCAACCCACCGACCGCGGTGCCGACCACGCTGAGCATTCCTCGTGCGGACATCGCCTACCTCCTTCCGGAAGCCGCCGGCGGAAAGCCGCCGGTCTCCTGCCATCAAGCTTCCGCGGACCGGCCCCGACCCACATCGGACCAAGGTCCTGCCTATCCGCGCCCGGCTCCGACTTTCGGCCGATCCGCGCACGCCGTGGCCCGCGCCAGCGCGACAAGTTTCCGCGCGTCTCCGATCGCCACTCCCTGCTCGCTGATCGCACCGGCGACGACGGCGTCCTTCTCCCCGGCGGCCAGCCCCTGACAGGCCTGCACACCAAGGTCCTCCACCTCCTCGTCCCGCCGGTCGACCGCGACGGCCGGCAGTTGCCGCTGCACCGCCGCCACGAACCGATCAAGCCCCAGATCCCCGCTGCCCGCCCCACCACCGGCCGTGCGCGCCGGCTCGGCTCGCCGCACCTCCGGCGCCGGCGAAGTGGTGCGAGACCTGGAGGTCGCGCTTTCCGCAGGTTGCGTTTTTCTTTCCCGTACGGGATGAGCACCGTCATCAGCCGAGACCACCGGAGCGGCCGCCGGTTTTCCGGCATCCTCCCCGCATCCGGCCAGCCCCAGCGCGGCGATCGCCGCCACGGCAAGCATTCGCCTCAAGACTCAACCCCCTTCTCGACGCCCCCCGAAGAGGCGCCCCGAGCGGCGCCCGGCACCACGACGGGCAGCAGAGCCGTCTCCCCACCAACGACCGACCCGCCTTGTGGTGAGTCCCGAGGCAGCGACAAAGCCGGATCCGGTGGAGCGGCGACCCGCACGGGAGGCCGGGGCGGCAGCGGCACCAAGATGGTCGAAAAACGGGCGAAAGGCACCGGAAGACCCTAGGTCCCGCCACTCCGCGATCATCCCGCCGCGCCCACGGCCGAGTGATGACGAGACCCGACCGGGTGAGCGGACCGAACGCGGTCCGTTCAGCTCGGCGCGCCGAACCATTCGGTGAGAGCGGCTCGCAAAGTCTCACCATCCGGTGCGGCGTCGGCGGAAGCCCAGGCCACGTAGCAGTCCGGGCGGACGAGCAACGCCGTCGCTCCCTCGACCGGTGCGGTCACGACGTCGACGCGGTCGCTCCAGGGAGCGGCCACCGGGCCGAGTGTTCCGGTGTTGTCGACCAGCAGCGGGCGGCCGGAATGGGTCGCCGGGCCTAGGTCGGGGACGAACTTTCCGGTCAGCGGCGAGCCGGGGCTCGACCCGTACCGGATGTCGGCGCCGGCAATGAGGTCGGCGATGTGCTGAAGCACCGCGGGTTTCTCCAGCAGCTCGCCGAAGAGCGTGCGCAGCGCGGTGACCTCGGGACCGGGGCCGACCAGCACCGACTGCGCCTGGGTGTGCATCGTGACCCGCTCGCCGGCGGGGCGGCGTTCCGTTTCGTAGGTGTCGAGCAGGCCGTCCGGCGCCCAGCCGCGCACCGTCGCGGCGAGTTTCCACGCCAGGTTCACCGCGTCCTGCAGGCCGAGGTTGAGTCCGGGGCCGCCGATCGCCGAATGCACGTGCGCGGCATCGCCGACCAGGAGCACCCGTCCCTCCCGGTAACGCTCGGCCAGCCGCGTCTGACCGCCGGAGCGCCGGCGAAGCATGTGCGGCCCGTCGCCCACCGGCGGACCGAGCGGCACCTCCACGCCGAGGACATGGGTCAGCGCCTGCTGAAGCTCGGCAATGGCGAACGGCTCGTCGCCCTCCGGCAGGTCGGACGCCGTGACGCTGAGGAGCGTCCGCCCGTCCGGGAACGGAGCGTAGGAGACGAGTCCTCGCTCGCTGCGATGGTGCAGGAAGGGCGGGATCAATCCGTAGCCGGGGACGCGCAGACCTCCGGAAACGGCGTCCCGATACTCCGGCGGCACCGTGATGTGGGCGGTCCGCGAGACCGTATGGTCGCTGGCCACTCCGGGAAAGCCGATGCCCGCCAGCTTTCGCGTGATGCTCCGGCCGCCGTCGGCGCCCACGAGATAACGCGTTTCCATTTCGTAGGAACCGTCCGGCCCGTCGACCGTGACGACGACGGCCTCGTCCTTCTGCGTCAGGCCGGTGACCGTGTGCCCGGGCCTGATCTCGACGCCGAGCTCCTCCGCGCGCGAAGCGAGCATGGCCTCGATCTTCTGCTGCGGAACCAGAATCGTGTAGACCGGGTTGTCGGTCAATTGATGCAGCGGAAGCGGAAACGCGGCGAACATGAATTGTGGCGCCGGCGCGGGCGGCGCGGCGTTTCCGCTCAGCCGCCCATAGAGGCCGCGTCGCTCGAACAGCCGGATCACCTGGCCGACCATTCCGTTGGCCCGCTGCTCCTCGGCGGGCCCGGTGCGCTGCTCGAGCACCACCGGCCGGACCCCGGCCAGCGCCAGCTCACAGGCCACCATGAGCCCGTTGGGCCCACCACCGGAAATGACAACGTCGAAAGGCATGACAAACCTCACCGCCCATTCTTAGAGGCCGTGCATTCGTGTTCGGATGAATATGTGCGGCTCAGGGTTTCGGTGGTGGCAATCCCGCCGCGATCTGCCGCATGGCATCAGCGATCAGCACGTTGATGCTCTGCCCGGTGACCATGAAGGTCTTGCTGGCCAGGTCCTGCGCGGCCAGCACGGTCGCGGCCACCAGATTCGGATACATGTCCGTCGCGGGGTCGGTGCCCGTACGCGCCCCCACGGCCGCGGCCACGGCCTCCGCTGCCTGCGCCCCGGCCCGCAGCGTCGCGGCCTGGATCGCGGGCACCTCGAACATCAGCCTCAGCCCGGCCGTCCACACGTCCCGGTCGCCCCGGGGGTGCGCCCTGACCTCGGGGCCGGGCCGGTGCTCCTCGATCATGGCGTGGGTGATGGCCTCCCACAGCGGCTCGCCGGCCGGTCTTTCCCGCAGCGTGTCGGCCATCCGGAGGAGCCGGTCGAGGTGGCGGGACGCGACCGCCTCGGCCTTGCTCCCGAAGTAGTTGTTGAACGTGCGAGGCGAGACACCGGCCTCGTTGGCGATGTCCTCGACGAGAACGCGGTCATAACCGCGCTCGACGATCAGCCGGATGGCCGCCCAGCTGAGCGCCGCCCGGGTTTCCTGTTTCTTCCGTTCCCGCAGCCCCACCATCGCAACGCTACCAAAACCTGCGTGCCCCGCAAACATGCGTGCCACGCACTTTCCTCAGCCCACCCTCAGCAACGTTATGTGGGCCGGGTAGGGCATCAGCCCAGGTTCCTAGGATGACCTTTCCCGCGGCGCTTGGCCTACGTGCGAGCGCTGCCCCGATGTCGCCCCGGTCTTGATAAATTCCGGCTCGTTGCGAACCGCAACTCATCAGCGCGAGCCGCGCTCGACCGATTGCGCCGGAAATAACGTGCTATATCGGGCGATCGGGCGAACGCTGTGCGGCGAGAGCGTTGCCCTGCGGTCGCGTGTTCCCATCGGCGTGTTCCCCATCGGCGTGTTCCCCGTGCGGTGGCGCGGACGAGTGGCGCGACGACTGAGCGCTGTGGGGCGGGCGGGTGAGGTGGGCGGGCAAGACGGCGACCCGCGAGCGTTGTGGGGTGGACGGTTGCGTGTGAGCGCGTAAGACGGCAGGGAGAGGGCGGCGCCGGGAGGTGGGTCCCGGCGCCGCCGTGTGGCTGGGCCGGCCGGGGGGTCAGCCGGCCAGGTGGCCCCAGCGGTCCTGGAGCTCCTCCCAGGTGCCCTGGTCCTCGACCCGGCCGCCGATCAGGACCACCACGCGGTCGGCCTGTGTCAGGGCGGCCCGCTTCGACGTGGAGCCGACGACCGTCACGCCGTGTTCGCGCAGCGCGCGCCAGAGCTCCAGCTCGGTCGTCACGTCCAGCGCCGAGGACACGTCGTCGGCGATCAGCAGCTCGGTGCGCGGGGCCAGGGCCCGGGCCAGGGCCAGGCGCTGCAACTGGCCGCCGGAGAGCCTCGTGCCCTTGTGGCCGATCAGCAGCTGCAGGCCGCCGCCCGAGGCGGTCAGGTCGTGCTCCAGCTGGGCGGTCATCACCGCGTCGGCGGCGTCGAGCTCGTGGCCCAGCTGGATGTTGTCGGCGACCGTGCCGGAGAGCACCCGGGGCAGCTGGGCGACGTAGCCCACCTGGTTGGGGCGCAGGAACACCTCGGGCTCGTCGACCGGGTTGCCGTTCCAGCGCAGCTCGCCGGTGTGGTGCACGATGCCGGCCAGGGCCCGCAGCAGGGAGCTCTTGCCGGCCCCGACCGGGCCGACCACCAGGACCAGCTGGCCCCGCTCGACGGTCAGGTCGACGTCCTGCGCGCCGACCGTGCCGTTCTCGTGGACGGCGCTGAAGTGGCGCAGCTCGAGCGTCCGCAGCGGGTTGCGGGCCGCGGTGGGCGGGGCCGGCGCGGTGCCGGCCGAGAGGTCGACGCCGGGCACGTCCGCCGTGTACTCGGAGATGCCGGACATCGCGACCGTCCGCCGGGTCCACACCCGGGCCGACGGGAGCTGCGACACCAGCGACGCCGTGGTCCACGCGAACCAGCGGGCCGCGCCGAGCGTCGCCACCGCGATCAGCGTCGCCGCCGCGGTGAGGTGGCCGCCGAGGTACAGCGCCCAGGCGGCGATCGGCAGCAGGCCGCTGACGATCGACGGAGTGGACCGCGCCCAGACCTGGATCACGATCTCGTGCCGCTGCCGGTCGCTGCGGATCTCGTCGAGCCGGGCCAGGTGGGCCAGCACCGGCTCGGTGGCGCCGGCCAGCTTGACCGTGCGGGCCGCCGACAGCGACGACACCAGCGCCGTCGCGAAGGCCGCCCGGCCCGCCACCGTACGCCGGGCCGCCCGTTCCAGGCGCGGGCCGAACAGCGTCGCCGCCAGGCCGGAGACCACCATCGTGCCGAGGAAGAACAGGCCCGGCACGATCGACTGCGACACCGCCGTCATCACCACGATGAGGATCAGGCTGGTCACGTTGTCGATCAGGTTGTCGGCGAGCATCACCACCCGCTCGGTGTCGCCGCCCTGGGCGACCACCTCGGCCGGCGTGTGCTTGCTGACCCGGCGCGGGCCGATCTGACCGTGCACCAGGCGCAGGCTGATCCGCAGCATCTGCCGGACCCACCACTCCGGGAACCAGGCGCCGGTGTAGTAGAGCGTCGGGATCGCCACGATCAGGCCGGCCGCGATGCCGATCGCCGGGTAGAGCGGGTTGCCCACCCCGTCGACCACGTCGGTCCAGAGCAGCGGCAGCACCGGGCCGTCCAGGCCCAGCACCATCAGCACGATGAACAGCGCGACCGCGCCCATCCCGAAGCGCGGATCGTTGGTCGCCAGGCGGACGATCTCGCGCATCGTGCGGGTGCGCGGCGGGTCGGGCAGCGGCGGCGGCTCGACCGCGGGCAGGGTGTTGGCCAGCGCCTCGGCGCCCAGCTCGATTCGCGCCGGGCCGGCCTGCGGGGGCGCGGCCCAGTCGCGCTCGGCGACCAGCACGCCGCCGCCACCGGTGGCCGGGGCGGTGGCCGGCACCGCGAGGCTGCTGGAGGCCATCAGCTCGGCGAAGCGGGCCGACTCGCGCAGCGGCCCGGCCTCGAGGACCTTGCCGTCGGCCAGCACGACCACCTCGTCGCAGCGCTGCACCGAGGAGAGCCGGTGCGCCACGATCACGCCGATGCGGCCCTCGAGGAGCCGGTCGGTGGCCCGCTGCACCCAGCTCTCGGTCACCGGGTCCATCCGGGCGGTGGCCTCGTCGAGGATCACCACCTGCGGGTCGCGCACCAGGATGCGCGCGAACGCGACCAGTTGCTCCTGGCCGGCGGAGAGCTTGTGGCCGCCCTCGCCGAGCTTGGTGTCGATGCCCTCGGGCAGGCTCTCGGCCCACGCCGTCAGGCCCAGCTCGTCGAGCGCGGTCGCGGCCCGGGGCAGCAGCTCGGGGTCGAACAGCGCGATGTTCTCGGCCAGGGTGCCGGCGAGGATCTCGGTGCGTTGCGGCACGATCGCCGTCCATCGGCGCAGGGCCTCGACGTCGAAGTCGTTGAGGTCGGTGCCGCCGAGGAACACCGTGCCGCGCGGCACGTCGACCGCGCGGGTGAGGACCTTGGCCAGGGTGCTCTTGCCGGATCCGGTGCGGCCGATCAACGCGTACGACCGGCCGCGCGCGAACGTCAGCGAGACATCTTTCAGCGCGGGCGGGCGGCCGGAGTCGGACTCGCCGTAGCGGAAGGTCAGGTCGCGGACGACCAGGTCGCCGTCGACCGGCTCGAGCCCGCCGGTGGGTTCTTGCGGTACGTCGCGCAGCAGCTGCACCCGGCTCCACGCGCCCAGCGCGTTCTGCAGCTCGGGGACCATGCGGGTGACGTGTTCGAGGGTGCCGCCGAAGCCGAGCGCCAGCAGCCACACCGCGGTCAGCCGGGCGCCGCTGATGTTGCCGGTGAGCAGCGCCCACGCGCCGACCACGACGAGCGTCGCGATCAGCGAGCGGGTGATGGCGCCGGCGCCCATCGTGATGCGCGCGCTCGCGTGCCACACCAGCCGGCCGCGGCGCAGGACCTCGGCCGCGCGTTGCGCGTAGACGCGCCGCACGTACGGCGCGGCCAGGCTCGTGCGCACGTCGTCCTGGCCGTGGATGGACTCCTCCATCACCGCGGCCAGGTCGGACCAGGACTCCTCCTCGGAGATCCGCAGCGGCGAGATGCGCTGGATCGGCTTGCCCATGGTGAGGTAGAGCAGGATCGACACGATGATCATGGCGATGCCGGCCGGCCACCAGGCGAAGAACGCCGTCACGATGGACAGGGTCGCCACCGCCACCGACTGGGCGATGCGCACGCCGCTGCCGCGCAGCTCGGAGCCGACCTGGTAGACGTCGGAGTCGATGCGGTCGAGCAGCTCGCCGACCGGCGTGTTCTCCAGCGTCGGCAGATCCTGCCCGAAGGCCACCCGGTTGAGCCCGCGCCGCTGCCGGGCCGCCCAGTCGGCGGTGAGCCGGGCCGAGATCAGCCCGACCACGACGTCGCTGAGCACCGAGGCGACCAGCGCGGCCGCGAGCACCGCGAACAGCGACGTCGACCGGTTGACCAGCACCGCGCCGGCGAGCGCGAGCGCGCCGGCCTGACCGGCGGCGCCGAGCAGGATGAGGAAGGCCACCAGGGCCGTGCGGCTACGGGACGTGGCCCACAGGTCACGAAGCAGACGCATCAGGCACCCCGTTGTTTCGGCGAGAAGGCGGTCTACCCATCCTCCGTAAGCGGCGGTGCGGGTTCAACGCAATTACGGCCCGGGGCCTCAGGCGCGCAGGGTCAGCAGGGTGATCTCGCTGGGGGCGAAGACCCGGAACGGCGGACCCCAGAAGCCGGTGCCGCGGCTGGTGTAGAGCTGGGTGCGATCGCCGTGCCGCGACAGCCCGTGCAGGACCGGCTGGTCCAGGCGGACCAGATAGTGGAACGGCCAGATCTGGCCGCCGTGGGTGTGTCCCGAGATCTGCAGGTCGACGCCGTGCGCGACCGCTCCGCCGACCTGCGCCGGCTGGTGGGCCAGCAGCAGGACCGGCAGCGACGGGTCGGCGCCGGCCAGGGCCGCCTCGTGGTCGGCGTGGTGGCCGGGTACGCCGGATCCCGCCGCCGTCCGGTCGTCGACGCCCGCGACCACCAGGGAGTCGCCGTCGCGGGTCACCACCAGGTGGCGGTTGTGCAGGGCCTCCCAGCCGAGCGAGGCCATGTGCTCCACCCAACGCTGCGCGCCGCTGAAGTATTCGTGGTTGCCGGTCACGTACACCCGGGCGAGCGACGCCTCGATGTCGGCGAGCGGGGCCGCCTGCTCGCGCCGCTGGGCGACCTCGCCGTCGGCGATGTCGCCGGTGTGGGCCACGATGTCGGGCCGCAGCGCGTTGACCGCCGCCGTCACGCCGCGCGACCAGCGGGCCCGGTCGATCGGGCCGTAGTGGGTGTCGGTGATCAGCACCAGCCGCAGCCCGTCGAGGCCCCGGCCCAGCCGATCGATGGTGACGTCGGCCCGGCGGATCCGCGGGACGCGCATCGCCTCGGCGTACCCCCAAAGGAGCAGGACCAGGGCGACCGCCGTGACCACCAGGGTGGCGATGCGGTAGCGAGCCGGTGCCCCGACGCCGGCCGCCCACAGGATCGCGGTGAGGATCTGCCCGACGATCGACCAGACGAACAGGACCCAGACGACGCCGAGCGTGGCGTCGGCGATCTTGGCGGGCACGTCGTGGTGGCGGCGGCCGTGCCCGGCGAACATCAGCACCGGGAAGAGGACCAGCGCGAGCGCGGCGACGATCGTGCCGGTGACCAGGACGGGAGTGGGCCAGTCGTTGCCGGAGGCGATCAGCGTCCACCACGGCACGCCGAACAGCAGCAGCAGGATCGCGCCGATGATCAGCGCGAAACGGACGGCCCGGGAGGCGCGGCGGCGGGGGCGGGATTCGACGGATTCACCGACTGGCACGCATGAAGCATGCCACTCACCGCGGCGCGGTGCCGATGCCGCGGATCAAGCCGGCCGGGATGATCAGATCGGCGCGGTCACGGGTCGCGGCGATCAGCGCGGCGTTGCGCTCGTCGGTGCCGGTGGCCCACGCGATCGCGGCCGGCTCGGGCTTGCCGAAGCGCACATGCCGGGCGATCAGCCGCTCGAGGCGGGTGTCCTGGTCGAGGTCGGCGTACCAGACCTCGGTCAGCAGTGGCCGCAGGTTGTCCCAGAGCAGCAGGTAGTTGCCCTCGGTGATGATCAGCCGGGCGTCCCGCCCGATCGGGATGGCGCCGGCGATCGGCTGCTCGATGACCCGCTCGAAGCCGGGCGCGTAGATGATGTCGTCCTCGTCCTCGAGCAGCCGGCGGAGCAGCGCCGCGTACCCCAGCGAGTCGAACGTCTCCGGGGCGCCCTTGCGTTCGAGCAGGCCCAGGCGGGTGAGCTCGACGTCGGCCAGGTGGAACCCGTCCATCGGCACGTGCGCGACGTGATCCAGCGCGGCGGCCAGCTCCTCGGCGAGGGTGGTCTTGCCGGACGCGGGCGCGCCGGCGATGCCGAGGACGGCCCGGCGGCCGTCGCGCACCAGGCCGCGCGCTCGCTCCACGAGCGCGTCGAAGCTGAAGCTCATGCGGGCAAACTTAATCCCAGGCGCAGGCCGGCGACGCCGGCCGGGGAGAGCGGGCGCGCGGTCGCCCGGGCCAATTCCTCGCGTACGCCGGGCGGCAGCTCGTCGGCGAGGGTGCGCAGCCGCGGATACAGGTCGAGCACGTCCCGGTGGGTCAGCGCGCCGACCCCGATCAGCAGCCCGTTGATCGAGCCCGGATCGCGGTCCAGCTCGGTGCAGAGCTCCATCCGCCAGATCGGGTCGTGCACGTGCGCGGCGAACTCGCGGGCGATCCGGTTGCCGGCCGGCGAGGCCATCTCGAGGCGGGCGTGGCGGCCGGAGCGGGCCAGCACGGGCGCGAGGCGGCAGGCGATGCCGAGCAGCCGGGTGAGCTCGGGGACGGTGAGCACCTCGAGGCCGAGCGAGCAGGTCGCGCACAGTCGCTGATAGGTCTGGGCGTGCACGACGGAGGCGGGGCGGGGGCAGTCGCCGAGCGGGCCGCAGAGCCGATCCAGGATGATCTCGGCGAGCGTGCCCTCGTGGTCGAAGCGGCCGACCCCGAAGTAGGCCGACGGCCGGCTGCGGTAATGGGCGAGCGCGGTGCGGGCGCTGACGTAGCCATCGGCCTCGACGCCGATGCGGGGGACGCCGTTGTCGGCGTGCAGGTGGATCAGGCGAAACATCTTCGGTCCGCTCCCGGTGGTTGAAGAGCCAACTTATGACCGGGATTACGAGCGGGGCCGGAGGACGGTTCACTCCTCACTGCGAGTGAACGAAAAAATCCTTCTGCGGTGCTGACCTGTAAGCCGGAAGCAGTCGAAGGTTACTGCGTGTAACGCGTAGACGCCAGAGGTGAGCATCATCCAGGCCGCCGCGAGCACCGTGGCGAGAGCGGGGTCGAGCGCGTGCCAGGCGGCCGGCAGCAGGGCCACCCCGAGCACGGCCGCAGCCGCCGTTCCCGCCTCGGCCAGTCGGAACGGATCGATGAGCATGGCGGTCAGCCTGCCGGTCGGGGGCCGCCGGCCGCTTCGGCCCCCAGCCGGATCCCGGCTACGACTTTCGGTAGATCCACAAAAGGGATTTAACCCTGATGTCAGGACTTCGTCTGTTCCTCGGCCGAGTGGCGCGGGACCGGGATCTCGGCCGCGGCCGGCTCGTCGGTCTCGAAGACGCGGTCCGGGTCGCGGGTGAGGTTCTCGCCGCTCGCCGCGTCGAAGACGTGCATCCGCTCGGGGTCGAACCACAGCTCGGCCGGGGCGCCGGACCGGATCCGGCTGGACGCGTCGAGCGCCACGACGAGCTGGGTGCGCATCTGCTCGCTGTCCAGCTCGCGCTCCAGCTCCTCGAGCTGCTTGGTCACCTCCGGCGGCGACTCGTACGGCACGTACGCGTAAAGCTCGTGCCCCAGCCATTCGGTGACGTCGACCTCGGCGGTGAAGGTGCGGCCGCGGGCCCGCTTGTCGGCCGGCACCAGGCGCACGTCCTCGAAGTGCTCCGGGCGCAGGCCCAGGATGACCAGATCGCGGTCGCCGACCTTGCTCAGCCGTTCCCCGGTGGCGTCCACCTCGCCGAACGGCGTTTCGATCCGGCCGTCGTGGACCCGGCCCGGCACGAAGTTCATCGGCGGCGAGCCGATGAAGCCCGCCACGAACAGGTTCGCGGGCTCCTCGTACAGCTGCCGGGCGCTGCCGACCTGCTGCAGGACGCCCCGGCGCAGCACGGCGATGCGGTCGCCGAGCGTCATCGCCTCGGTCTGGTCGTGGGTGACGTACACGGTCGTGGTGCCCAGCTGCTTCTGCATGCGGGCGATCTCGGTGCGCATCTGGCCGCGCAGCTTCGCGTCCAGGTTGGACAGCGGCTCGTCGAACAGGAACGCGTCGGCCTGCCGTACGATCGCCCGCCCCATCGCCACCCGCTGGCGCTGCCCGCCGGAGAGGTGGGCGGGCTTGCGGTCCAGGTGCTCGGTCAGCTGCAGCAGGTTCGCGGCCTCGGTCACCCGCTCCTTGACCTCGGCGTCGGGCACCTTCTTGAGCCGCAGCGGGAACGCGATGTTCTCGTAGACGCTCAGGTGCGGGTAGAGCGCGTAGTTCTGGAACACCATGGCGAGGTTGCGGTCGCGGGGCGCCTTCTGGTTCACCCGCTCGCCCCCGATGAGCATGTCGCCCGAGGTGATGTCCTCGAGGCCGACGATCATGCGGAGCAGCGTCGACTTCCCGCACCCCGACGGCCCGACGAGGATGACGAACTCGCCGTCGGCGATATCCAGGCTGACGTTGTCCACGGCCTGGTAACCGTCGCCGTAGCGCTTGACGATGTTTCTCATGCTGATCGCGGCCATCCGAAATCTCCTAGCCCTTGACCGCGCCGGCGGTGAGGCCGGCCATGATCCGGCGCTGGAAGACCAGCACCAGGATCACCACGGGAATGGTCACCACCACGGAGGCGGCCATGATGTACGTGATCGGCGACTGGAACTGCGAGGCGCCGGTGAAGAACGACAGGGCGGCCGGCACCGTCCGGGCCCGGTCGGTCGAAGTCAGCGAGATGGCCAGCAGGAACTCGTTCCAGCAGAAGAAGAAGGTCAGGATCGCGGTGGTGAACACGCCCGGCGCCGCCAGCGGGACGATCACCTTGCGGAACGACTGCCAGGCGGTGGCGCCGTCGACCTGGGCGGCCTGCTCCATCTCCCACGGGATCTGCCGGAAGAACGCCGACATGGTCCAGATCGACAGCGGCAGCGCGAACGTCAGGTACGGGATGATCAGGCCGAGCCAGGTGTCGTAGATGCCGAGGTTGCGCCACATGTTGAACAGCGGGCCGACCAGCGCCGCCTGCGGGAACATGGCGATCGCCAGGGCCATCGACAGCAGCAGCTTCTTGCCCGGGAAGTCCAGCCGGGCGATCGCGTACGCCGCGAACATGGCGATGACGACCGCCAGGCCCGTCGCGATCAGCGCGATGCCGACGGAGTTGCGCAGCGCGCTGGTGAACAACGTGTCGGTGAAGACGGTCTTGTAGTTGTCCCAGACCCAGTCCTTGGGGAAGAACGTCGGCTCGGCGCTGCGGAACGTGTCCGGATCCTTGAACGACAGCGACACCATCCACAGCAGCGGGAACAGCGCCCAGACCAGGATCAGCACGCCCCAGACGGTCCACCAGTTGCTGACCTTGCGGTCGGCCGCCATCACCGATCACCTCGCACCTGCGACAGGTCGGTCTTGAAGCCTTTGACGAAGATGAACGCGATCACCACGACGGTGAGGAACAGCAGCACCGAGACCGCGGAGCCGGTGCCCAGGTTCACCAGGGTGACGTTCTGCCGGTAGGCGAGGAACGACAGCGTCTCGGTCTTGTTCGCGCCGACCGTCATGACGAACGGGTTGTCGAAGATCCGCCACGCGTCGAGCGTGCGGAACAGCAGCGCCACCATGATGGCGGCCTTCATGTTCGGCAGCGTCACCCGCTTGAGCCGCTGCCACGCGGTGGCGCCGTCGACCTTGGCCGCCTCCTGCATCTCCTCCGGCACCTGCACCAGGCCGGCCAGCAGCAGCAGCGAGATGAACGGGGTGGTCTTCCAGATCTCCGAGAGCGTGATGACGAACAGCGACGACCAGCGCTCCCCGAAGAAGTTGAAGGCGCCGAGGTTGAGCCACTGGTTGACGAATCCGGAGTCGAGCTGGAACGCGTACCGCCAGATGTACGCGGAGACGACCGTGACGATGCCGTACGGGATGAGGATGCCGGTGCGCACCCAGGACCGGCCGCGGATGATCCGGTACATCACGAAGGCGAACGCGAAGCCGAGCACCAGCTCGACCGCCACGCTGGCCACCGTGATGATCAGCGTGGTGGAGAAGTCGGTCCACCAGACCGGGTCGGTCAGCACGGTGACGTAGTTGCGCAGGCCGATGAACGTGCGGCCGGCCGGGTCGGTCAGCCGGTAGTTGTACAGCGACAGCACCACCGCGTAGATCAGCGGGTAGGCGGTCACGAACACCATGACCAGGAACGCCGGCGCGGACAGGGACAGGCCGAGCCGCCGCTCGTGCCGCGCGCGGTCGGAGACCTCGGCGGGTTGCGGCGCGGGCGCGGCGACCCGCTCCTCGGTCATCGTCATCGGGGTGCTCCTCTCACAGGAGTCGCCTGCCCTGCAGGACGTCGGACATGAAGCTCGCGGTCTCCCGGGGCGTCTGCGGGGCGCGGACGTCCTGCGGCGGGTGCCAGGTGATCTGCACCGAGGTGGAGACGTCGTTGTAGTACGGCGTGACCGGGCGCGGGCCGGCGTCGTTGATCGACTGCCGGATCACGTCGGCCATCGGGAACGCCTCGCGCACCTTCGGGTCGTCGTACGCGGCGCTCTTGGCGGCCGGGTTGCCGGCGTCGAGCATGTAGGCGATGTTGTTCGGCAGCGAGGTCACGCACTTGACCAGGTCCAGGGCCTGCCGCGGGTACCTGGTGAAGTTGCCGATCGCGAGATTGATGCCGCCCAGCGGGGGCCGGCTCGCCGCGTCTGCCCGGACCCGCGGGTACCGCGCCCAGCCGATGTCGTCGACCACGGACTGCGCGATGCCGCCGCCCTTCACGTCGTCCTTGGCGGCGCTGTACACGTACGGCCAGTTGACCATGAAGCCGCCGGCCGGGCTCTGGAACGCGGAGCGCGCCTCCTCCTCGCCGGCGTTGGACATCGCGGGCGGCGCCGCCGGGGACCGCGCGAGATCGCCGATGATGCGGGCGGCCTCGTCGCCGGCCGGCGAGTTGATCGCGGGCTTGGCGTCCTTGCCGGCTTCGACGTTCGTGACGATCTCGCCGCCGGCCGACACCACCAGCGCGTTGATCCAGACCATGTAGCCCTCGTACCGGTTGGCCTGCACGCCGATGACCTTCTGCTGGCCGTCGGCGGCCTTGATCATGTCGTCCCAGGTGAAGGAGTCGGAGGTGGGATCGACGTTGGCCGCCCGCGCGACCGACTTGCGGTACCAGAGCAGCTGGGTGTTGGCCCAGAACGGCGCCGCGACCAGCCGGTCCTTCCAGGAGGTGGTCTCCAGTGGTCCCTTGAGCACGCCGTCGGTCAGCGCGGCCTCGTCGGCCTGGTCGAACGGCCGCAGGAAGCCGGCGTTCGCGAACTCGGCCACGAACGGCGGATCGAGGCTCATCACGTCGATCGAGCTGTCCTTGGCCGCGAGCCGGCGCACCAGTTGCTCACGCTGCTGGGAGGCGTCGTTCGGGAGCACCTGCACGTCGACCTGGTAGGCGCCGTCCGAGGCACCGGCGCACTGCGCGGCCAGCCGCCCCTGGCCCCCGTTGTCCGGGTTGATGTACCAGGTGAGCGTGGGCGGGCCGCTGTCCTCGCCGCACGCGCAGAGCATCGAGGCCGTCAGCGTCAGGGCCGCGAGGGCGGCCAGCCGGCGGCGGGTGATGGAGTGTCCGCTGAGCACAGGCACACCTCCAAGGACGCATCGTCGTCGTCCCGGCATCCGGACGGTCTCTCAATGTGATCCCGTCGATGCGATGCGTCATCATCCCGCGCGAATGAACGTGTCCTTCCGGGCGAGGACGAGCTGCCAGCGCCCCGGCAGGCCGAGGGCGGCGGTGCGCACGCTGAAGCCCGCCGCCATCAGGTCGACGCTGAGCGCGGGCAGCGAGGTGGTGCGGTAGTACATCACGAACGGCGGCCGCCACACCGCGTTGCGGACGCGCATGGCCAGGTCGAACCCGAGGGCGGCCCAGTGCGCGACCGATGTGACCGGCGGCGGCGCGCCGACCGGGAAGGCGAAGAGACCGCCGGGCCGCAGCGCCCGGTGGACGCCTTCGAAGACGGCGGGCCGCTCGGCCGGCAGGAAGTGCCCGAGCGCCCCGAAGGTCACCGCCAGATCGAACTCGCCGGCGAAGGGCAGGGCCCGCACATCGGCGCGGACCAGCGTCGCGCCCGGGTGGTCCGCCCGGGCCCGGGCGAGCATGCCGGCGCTGAAATCGACGCCGGTGACCGGCCGGTCGCACACCGCCTCGAGCACCGTGAGGCCGGCACCGGTGCCGCAGCACACGTCGAGGCCGCGGCCGAACCGGCCGGGCAGCGCGGCGGCGGTCGCCTCCAGAATCGCATCCGGGGTGCGGAACGGCGTGTCGTCGAACTTCGGGGCCAGCAGGTCGTAGCCGCGCTCGACCGACGACAATGCCTGAACGGTCAGCTCGCGCAGGGACGGGCCGTGGGGCGAGAACACCCGTCCGAGGTTATCGGCCGGCGGTCACCGGCGCACCAGCGCGCCGGCGCCCGCGGCCGCCATCGCGGCGAGCGCGCCGCCGGCCCGCCAGGCGTGCTCGACGCCGCGGCCGCACACGGCGGCGCCGACGTGGCGGGCC
>NZ_JBHTBJ010000032.1:0-87530 GCF_042664765.1 Paractinoplanes rhizophilus
CTCCAAATCGACGTGCACATGGCCTCCATGGTCATCGTTGCTCAGCAACGTCGATCATGGAGACCCTCACCCGTCACCCCGCAGCCACCCCCATCCACGCAGGTAACCCCGGTCATCACTCGTCTAGCAGCTCAGCCCGGCGGCCCCTCACCGCGGCTCAGCCCGGCGGTCCCGGGACGGGCTTGAGTTGCAGCGAGCTGGGGCCGATCGGCGGGGCTGCGCTGCTGCGTTTGGGCCGGTCGTCGACGCGTACCGGAAAGGATTTTCAAAAGCCGGCTGAGAGCCGCCCGCCTGACACACGGCTATCTGCACTTTGCAAGTTGGATTTCGCACATCGTGATTCGCGGACAGCCTCTCGCTACCTGCAAGCCGCGATCACCCCTTCTAATGGAGACAACGGGGTCACGGAGGGGTCACGAGATGACAACGAGCAGCGCGAGCCGCAGCAAGCCGCTGTGGCGTGTCCTCTACGAGGGCGCGGAGATCAGGGTTACCACGTGGCATGTCGAGGTGGACGGGCTCCGGATCGCGATACCGGAGCTGCGCGGGATGACCCGCTGCCTCACCTACCGCTACCCGATGGTCAAGGTCGCGGCCGTCACCGCGGGCCTGGAGCTGGCGATCGCGGCGCCGTTCGCGGTGGCCTACGGCTCGGCGCTGATGATGTGCGCGGGGCTGGTCTCGGCGTGCGGCGTGGCGATCGGCGTCATCGGGGACGCGCAGCGCAACCCGCGCTATCAGGAGATCCAGGCCGTCATCCGGGGGCAGCGGGTGGTGCTGTTCGGCACCCGCGACCAACAGCGGTTCGGCTTCGTCTGGCGCGCGCTCGTCCGGGCGGTCGAGGCCAACCGCGACCTGGATCCGTACGGCTGAGAATCTCGACGGCCGGGGCCTTCCGGCCGGCCGGGCCTATGACTGACGGTCGAACTCGTCGCCCTTCACGCCGGTCGTGAACGCCGCCCACTCGGCCAGCGTGAAGGAGACGCGGATGTGCCGGCCCCTTGATGCCCACCCGGCCCGACTCGATGCGGCGCAGCGTGCTCGCGGACACCTCGATCACGTCGGCGGCCCGCTCGGTCGGCACCTTGGCCTCGTCACGCAGCCGGCGCAGCTGGGCGCCGAGCTGGAACCGCACGAACGTGGGACTGTCCACGGCCGCATTGTGCCCGATCGATGGCCGACGTTCACCCATTGTGGTGAGCACGTCCGTCTCCGTAATTGACCGGCCCAAAGTGCGCGCGCAAACTGGCGCCACGGGGGTGGCGGCGGACCCGGCAGCCGCCGCCGCCCCAGCCGGGAAGATCGACGCCCGCCCTCGCTCCCCGCCAGGGAGACCACGGCCATGCCCGAGCGCTTCATTCGCTGGACGCACTGACCGCGTTCGCCCGAGACACCACCGCGATGTCCACATCGCGCCATGGCGCTTGTGCGGCATGGGTTTGCCCTTTTGAGAAGGCCGCACCGGTACTGAAAATTTGTACCGCTGCCCCACCGCGAAGGAGGCCCATCATGCCCGGCGTGACGGTGCCGGTCGTGGCGGGGCCGCCGAGGACCCCGGCCGCACCCGCCCGCGCCACCACCCCAGCAGCGCCGGCGACAACGCTTCGCACCGACGACGTCATCCCGCACGCCCCCGCGGTGGACGCCGGGTGTGTGGCGCCGGTGCGGCCGGGCCCGGGCACGCGATCCCGCCGGGCCGCCGTCCGCCGATGATGGTGCCGATCGGCGATGACGGGGCGTCGCCCTACAGCCAGCCTCGCCTGGCCGCCTGGAAGGCCAGGCCGGCCCGGCTGTCGACGCCGGCCACCGCCATCAGCCGGTCGAGGCGGCGCTGCACGGTCCGCTTGCTCACGCCGAGGTGGGTGGCGATCGACTTGTCCGGCATGCCGGCCACCACCAGCGACAGCAGCAGCCGGTCGGGCTCCCCGGCGGCCTCGCCGAGCACCGGCGTCGCCCGCTCCCAATAGCTCTCGAACAGCGCCATCATCGCGCCGAGCAGCTCACCGGAGCGGATCACGGCGGCGCTCGGCTCGGCCATGCCCCACTCGGCGTCCGGCACCAGCGGGCAGATCGCCAGCGACCGGTCGGCTATCGCGAGGCGTACCGGCAGGGCCGGCAACGCCCGCGCCTGCTCGCCCATCCCGACGGCCTCGACGATGCTGGCCAGCTCGCCCGGCTTTTCCAGCAGCGCCCGCTCGTAGATCGCCCGATAGCGCACGCCGCGCTTGAGCGCGCTCGTCTCCTCGGCGTTGTCGGGCCCCTGCATGGCGAGCGGGTTGGCCCGGCAGAACCAGAGAATCTCGTCGTGCGCCGAATCCTGCATCTCGCGCAGCCGCGCGCGCAGCGTCTCGGCGCCCACGACGATCTCGACGAGATGGCCGGCGCTGCGCCGCCGGGTGTTGCGGCGGTACTCCTCGCTCAGCGCGGCGACCAGCTGCCGGGCCGACTCGAGCGACTCCTGCTCGCGCAGCAACACCTCGCCGAGGGCCACGTCGGGCGGCAGCGCGTGGAACGTCGGCCCGCTCGACACCAGGCCCTTGCGCTGCAGCCGCGCCAGCAGCGCCGTCGCCTCGCCCGGCCCGATCCCGGCCTGCTCGGCGAACTCGTCCGCGCCGGCGCCCGCCATCCGGAGCAGCACGCGGTAGGCGTGTTCCTCGGAGGCGGGCAGCAGATCAAGCCGCTCAACCACGCGCCCACTTTACGAACCGGCTCGAATCCCGGCTATGAGAGCAATGCCACGAGATCACGATGCAACCTTCGACGCCGTTAGGGTCGGTTGATGCACAAGCTCTCCCGGGCGCGGGCGCGGGGCATCGCGGTGCGGGCTCAGCTGCTCGACGCGGCGCGCCCGGACAACCTGATCGACCTGGTGCACGGCCTGACCCTGCTGCAGCACGACCAGACCGCGGCCGTCGCGCCCAGCGCCCACCTGGTCGCGTGGAGCCGGATCGGGTCCGGCTACTCCCCGGCCGACCTGACCGAGGCGCTCGCGGACCGCACGCTGATCGAGCTGCGCGGCATGATCCGGCCGGCCGAGGACATCGCGCTCTACCGCGCCGAGATGCGGGCGTGGCCCGGCCCCGGCAAGCTCGACCCCTGGCAGGAAAACCTCAGAGATTGGGTACGCGACAACGACGCGTGCCGCCGCGACGTGCTGGCGCGGCTGACCGCCGAGGGCCCGCTGACCACCAGCGAGCTGCCCGACACCTGCGTACGCCCGTGGCGGTCGAGCGGCTGGAACAACAACCGCAACCTCGACCGCCTGCTCGACCTGATGGTGCAGCGCGGCGAGATCGCGCTCGCCGCCCGGCGCCGCGGCGACCGGCTCTGGGACCTCGCCGAGCGGGTCTACCCGGACGTCCCGGACGTGCCGCTCGGCGAGGCGCAGCGCCGCCGCGGCGAGCGGGAGCTGAGCGCGATGGGCCTGGTGCGCGGCCGGTCCGCGCAGGTCGAGCCGTTCGTCGGGGAGGAGGCCGTGGTCGAGGGCGTCCGCGGCCGGTGGCGGGTCGACCCGGCCCAGCTGGATCGGCCGTTCGAGGGCCGGGTGGCGCTGCTGTCCCCGCTCGACCGGCTCGTCTACGACCGGAAGCGGATGACCGACCTGTTCGGCTTCGACTACCAGCTGGAGATGTACAAGCCGGTCGCGAAGCGGAGGTGGGGTTACTGGGCGCTGCCGATCCTCGTGGACGACCAGCTGGTCGGCAAGGTCGACGCGACCGCCGACCGCAAGGAGCGGGTCCTGCGGGTCGACGCGATCCACGAGGACCTCGCGTTCGACGAGAGCGCGGTGACGGCCGAGATCGCCGAGCTCGCGGACTGGCTCGGGCTGACGCCGGTGGGTTCGATCGCCGCCTGAGCGTCTGAGATCCGCGCGGCCTCGGGTCGCGGCGCTACAGGTCGAACTCGCCGTCCTTGGCGCCGCCCACGAACGCCTCCCACTCGCGCAGGTTGAAGATCAGGGCGGGCCCGTCGGGGTCGCGCGAGTCGCGGACGGCGACGATGCCGGGCAGGTTGTCGGCGACCTCGACGAAGTCGCCGTCGCCGCCGGACCGGCTGCTGCGTCGCCAGACCGCGCCGGAGAGATCTGTCGCCGAGGTCATCGCACGCCTCAGCGCAGGTCGAACTCGCCGCGCGTCACGCCGTCGATGAAGGCGGCGAAGACCTGCCGGTCGAAGGTGAGGATCGCGCCCTCGGGGTCTTTCGAGTCGCGGACCAGGATGGTGTCGCGCCGGGGCGCCACCTCGACGCACGCGCCACTGCTGCTGCGCGTGCTCTTCCGCCAGGCCGGAGCGCTCCCACGACCGTCCACGGTCCGTCACCACCTATCTAGACCGGCCGGAGGCCACGTTGCACGGCCGGAAGAAGTATATGCCCGATTTGGGGGGAACTCAGGCAGGAACCTTCCGGAGCCTAGCGGAAGGAAGCCGTCGCGGCAATTTCCTAACTGCACTTTGCAGGTCACCTAAGCTAGCGTTAGGCATGGTCACCGAGCGGCGAAGGAGGAACCCGGCATGTCGGAGCCCGTCGGCCCGGCCATCGCGCGTGTCCGCCTCTCCACCCACCTGCGCACGCTGCGCGGCGACCGGCCGGCCGCCGAGGTGGCGCGGGCCATGCACTGGTCGCTCTCCAAGCTGAACCGGATCGAGAACAACAAGGTGACGATCCAGCCGGTCGAGGTGGAGGCGCTGGCCCACCACTACGGCGTGCGCGATCCGGCCGAGATCCGCCGCCTGGTCGACCTGTCGCTGATCTCCCGCCGGCGCATGTGGTGGCGCGACGAGCACGAGTACCTCGACGAGGACTTCATCAACTTCATCGCGTTCGAGAACGACGCCTCCCACCTCTACGGCTACCACGCCTCGCTGCTGCCCTGGCCGTTGCAGACCCCGGAGTACGCCCTCGCCATGACGTCGTCGATCTTGCGCAAGCCGATCGACGACCCCGACGTCCGCAAGGTCGTCGACGTGCGCCTGAAGCGGCAGGAGACCCTGCGCGACCGCCTCGACGGCGACTTTCCGCCGCGGATCAGCCTGGCCGTCGACGAGGCGGTGCTGTTGCGCCCGGTCGGCGGCGACGAGGTGATGGCCGCGCAGATCGATCACCTGGTCGCGATGGCGGCCCGCCCCGAGGTCCAGGTCGTGGTGCTGCCGTTCCGCCTCGGCGTGCATCCCGGGCTGGGCGGCACCTTCGAGCTGCTCACCTTCTCGGAGGACGAGGATCTGGACGTCGTCTTCATCGAGACGCCGGCCACCGGCTTCCTGCTGACCGACGCGGCCGATACGACGCCGTTCCGCGAGATCATGGACGAGTTGCTCGCCACCGATCCGGCCGGCGACAGCCTCGACCGGGCCTTGGCCGGCGCGATGAAGGCCTGACGGCCGTAAGAGCCGAATTCACGGATCACGAAACCCGTCATGGTCCATTTCGGGCCAGGACAGTCGCTCGTCTCTCCACGAGAGAAACGTTGTCGGTATCGTGGACGGAACCCGCCACCACGCTCTCCACCGAGAGGAGACCCCTCCCACCCACCTCAGGACGACGCCGAAGTCGGACCTCCCACCCAAGAGAGGCTCGTCATGCCAGAAACCATCGGACCGGCGATCGCCCGCGATCGGCTCAGCGCACGCCTGCGCGAGCTGCGCGCGTCTCAGGGCCTCTCACCCGCCGAGGTGGCGGAGCGGCTGGACTGGCCGGAATCGGCCGTCGAGGAGATGGAGTCGGGGCGGAGCCTGCCGTCGCCGCGCAGGCTCGAGGAGCTTCTGGAGCTCTACGGCCTCGACGGGCCGACGGCCGAAAACCTGCTTCTGCTCGACCACATCGCCCGGTCCCGCTTCTGGTGGGCGCGGCACGGCATGTCCGAGGCCTATCAGGACTTCGTGGCGTACGAGTCGGAGGCCACCCGGATCGGCGTCTACCAGCCGCTGGTGGTGCCGGGTCTGCTGCAGACCCGGCGATACGCGATGGCGGCGGCCGCGACGATCCTGCGTCTGTCCGAAGACGACCCGGGCGTCGCCGCGCGGGCCGACGTGCGTCTCGAACGGCAGAGCCGGGTCGCCGGCCGGGTCGCGGCGGGCGACCGGGTGGAGATCGTCGCCATCGTCGACGAGGTCGTGCTCCGCCGGCGCATCGGCGGCGCCGACGTCATGCGCGAGCAGCTGGACCACCTCGCCGAGCAGGCCGCGCTGCCGCACGTGACGCTGGTGGTCCTGCCGACCGGGCTCGGCGGCCACCCGGGTCTCGGCGGGGTGTTCGAGCTGCTCGAGCACGAGGACGACCCGGACCTGCCGATCGCCTTCATCGAGGCGGCGACCGGCGACCAGCTTCTGTGCGGCGCCCCGGCGCAGACGTATCGGCAGACCCTCGACGCGCTTCGGACCACCGGCCGGACCGGCGCCGACGCCGCCGCGTTCGTGCGCGAGATCCGGGGCGAGATCTGACGGCCGCGGTGCGACCCGCGGGGTAACGTGGGCTGGACCGGGAGCGTCGCGGGACAGGACGGGACGGGGTGGGATCCACATGCCGGAGCAGGTCGGCCAGGCCGTGGCCCGCGAGCGCCTTCGCGCGCGGCTCGTCGAGCTGCGCCGGTTGAGCGGGCTCAGCGCCGACGCGGTCACCTCGCGCACGCACTGGTCACTGTCCAAGTTGAACAGGATCGAGACCGGCGCGGTCACGGTGCAGCCGCTCGACGCGCAGGCGCTGCTGCAGATCTATGGCCTCGACGACCCGGGCGAGGTCGCCAGGCTCACCGATCTCGCGATCACGGCCCGGCGCCGGCAGTGGTGGAGCGGGTTCCAGCTCGAGCCCGAAGTGCGCGACTTCGTGGCGTACGAGAGCACCGCCTCGCGCATCACCACCTATCAGGCGCTGCACATCCCCGACCTGCTGCAGACCGAGGCGTACGCGCGGATGGCGCTCACCGCCGCGGCCGGCAAGAAGGCCGACGACCCCGGCGTGCAGGGCGCGCTCGACCTCCTCCAGCGCCGCCAGGCCGAGGTCGCCGCCCGCGGGCCCGAGATCCAGGCCGTGCTCGACGGCGCGGTGCTGGCCCGGCGGGTGGGTGGCGGCCAGGTGATGCGCGCCCAGCTCGACCGGCTGGTCGAGGTGATCGGCGAGGGCCGGGTGCGGGTGGTCGTGGTGCCGCTGCGGCACGGCCTGATTCCCGGTCCGGGCGGCGGCTTCGAGCTGCTCGGCTTCCCCGGCGCCGAGGATCCCGACGTGGTCTTCGTCGAGTCCCCGGTGCGCAACCTGCTGGTCCGTGACAAGGACGTGATCGCGGGATATCACGACGCGGCCGACACGCTGATCGATTCCGGCCTCACCCGCGACGCCGCCATCAAGGAGATCCGCCGCGTCCGCGCCGAGCTCTAACCCCCGTACAGCGCGGACACCCACAGGTGCGTCAATGTCTCGACCAGCACCGTCCGGTCGTCAGACGGGGGCACCCCGCTCGCGGCCAGGTAGTACAGCCGCTCGCCGGCCCAGGGTCAGCGATGCGGCGAGAGCGGGTACGTCGACGCCCAGCTCGCCACGATCGCGCGCAGCACGGCCGCATTGGCGAGCCAGACCGTGGCCTCGCATCCACACCCGCGCGCAGGGTCCGTGGCCGCGATGTTCGCCTGAGTGGCGCTTCAGCGTCCGCGGACGATGGTGCGGAGCGGGGGGAATCCGTTGAAGCCGACCGAGGCGTACGTGGCGGTGTAGGCGCCGGTGCCGTGGATCCGCACCTGGTCGCCGGGGCGCAGCGCCAGCGGCAGGTCGTAGGTCGTGTTCTGGTAGAGGATGTCGACGCTGTCGCAGGTCGGGCCGGCCAGGATGACCGGGCCGGTGCGGGTGCCGTCGTACGGCGTCGTCATCCGGTATCGGATCGCCTCGTCCTCGGTCTCGGCGAGCCCGCCGAAGCGGCCCACGTCGAGGTAGACCCAGCGCGGCTCGTCCGCATAGGACTTGCGCGACACCAGCACCACCTCGGTGTGCAGCACGCCGCACGGGGCCGCGATGTAGCGCCCCGGCTCGATCATCAGCTCCGGCCGGGCAGTACCGAAGTGCCGATCGACGGCGGCGGCGATCGCGTCGGCGTAGGCCAAGATCGGCGGGCAGGGCGCCAGGTAGTCGACCGGAAAACCGCCGCCGCAGTTGAGCAACCGCAGCGCGATCCCCTCCGACCGCAGCTTCGCGTACAGCAGCGCGGCGTCGGCGATGCTCGGCTCCCAGCGCGCCGGGTCGAGTTGCTGCGAGCCGACGTGAAAGCAGATGCCCGCGGGGTCGAGCCCGTGCCGCGCCGCCCACCGGATCAGGTCGATCGCCATCTCGGGCGCGCACCCGAACTTGCGGCTCAGCGGCCAACGCGCGCCCTGGCTGGAGGCCAGCACCCGGCAGATCACCGTCGCTCCGGGGGCGTGCTCGGCCAGCTTCTCCACCTCGCCGAGGCTGTCGAAGGCGAAGACCCGGACACCTTTCCCGTACGCGTACGCGATGTCGTCGGATTTTTTGATGGTGTTGCCGAACGACAGGGTGGCCGGCGGCGCGCCCGCGGACAGGCAGAGGTCGACCTCGTTGCGGCTCGCCACGTCGAAGTGGCAGCCGGCCGCCACCAGCTCGCGGACCAGCAGCGGCTCGGGATTGGCCTTGACGGCGTAGTAGACCGGCGTGCCCGGGAAGGCCGCCGCGATCCGGCGATACTGCGCGACCGCCACCGGGATGTCGATCAGCAGGTAGGGGGTGTCGATCTCGGCCATCAGTGGAAGGGCTCGCCGAAGGTTTCCCGGATCCGGTAGAGATCGCGTAACCGGGGCTCGGTGCTGCCGGCCACCCATCGGCTGATCGTCTTGGTGGAGACGTCGAGCTTGCGGGCCGCGGCCTCCATGGTCAGTCCCTCCTCGCGCAGGCGGCCGGCCAGCCAGAGCGCGAACGTGGTGCGCTCCGCCGCGGCCGGCGAGATCGGCGCGAGCGGCGCGCGTTGCTCCGGCACGTGCGCGGTGGTCGCGCCGACCGCGGGAATCCGGGCCGGCGCCGTGTCGGGCGCGAAGAGCACGTCCACCTCGGCGCCATCGGGGAAGATCCGCAGCGAGACCTGGATGGTGCCGGCCTCGCCGGCGGCGTCGAGCAGGACCTCGGCGACCCGGTCGCAGAGGATGCGGATGTCGTCGTCGGAGACGGGGCTGCCGGTCAGCTGGCGGCGCACGAAGTCGCGGACGTCGGGCAGCGCGGCCGGTCGCGCCGGGAACGCCTGCGCGACCACCTCGACCGGGAGGATCTCGATGTTCTCCACTCCCGACAGCTTACGGTGACCGGGCCCACCCGATCGAGTGATGGGCATCTTTCACATTCGGGGCGGGAGGCATAGCATCCCCGCGTGGACGAGGATGAGCGGGTGCTGCACATCCTCTGGATGAACGGCGGCCTGAGCTGTGACGGGGAGTCGGTGGCACTGACCGCCGCGACCCAGCCCAGCATCGAGGAGATCGTGGCCGGCGCCCTGCCAGGGGTGCCGCCGATCGCCCTGCACTGGCCGTATTTCGACTTCGACAGCGGGCCCGACGGCGGCCCGGGCAGCTTCATCGAGTGGTGGCACCGGGCCGACCGGGGCGAGCTCGACCCGTTCATCCTGATCGTCGAGGGCTCGGTGCCGGACGAGACGAACAAGGCCGAGGGCTACTGGAGCGGGTTCGGCAACGACCTCGAGACCGGGCAGCCGATCCCGGCCAGCGAGTGGCTGACCCGGCTGGCGGCCAAGGCCACCGCCGTGATGGCGGTGGGCACCTGCGCGGCGTACGGCGGGGTGCACGCGATGGCCGGCAACCCGACCGGCGCCAGGGGCGTGCCCGATTTCCTCGGCTGGGACTGGACGTCGAAGGCGGGGCTGCCGATCGTCTGTGTGCCCGGGTGCCCGACGCATCCCGACAATCTGGCCGAGACGATCCTGCACCTGCTCTACCAGGTGTCCGGCCAGGGCGGCGAGATGGCGCTGGACGAGTCGCTGCGGCCGCGCTGGCTGTTCGAGTCGACCGTGCACTCCGGCTGCGACCGGGCGTCCTACTACGACCAGAGCGACTTCGCGACCGGGTACGGCTCGACCAACTGCCTGGTGAAGGTCGGCTGCTGGGGCCAGGTGGTGCGCTGCAACGTGGCCAAGCGCGGCTGGATCAACGGCGTGGGCGGCTGCCCCAACGTGGGCGGCATCTGCATCGCGTGCACGATGCCCGGCTTCCCCGACAAGTTCATGCCGTTCATGGAGTCGGCCACGCCCGCGGCGGACGATCCGGCCGGATACGCGCCCCTCATCCGTACGCTGCGGGGATTCACGCTTCGGGTGGCGACCCCGCAGGGGTAGTCGCCTGCTATCCCCCGAGAGCACGAAGCGGTCTCGAACCCGGTGGACACAACTGTCCGGTCAGGACGCTGACCTGGGGTTTCCCTCGATCGGAGGGGTAGGGATCCGAACCACAACTGGGTGGACATCACTGGGTCTGGTGCGGTCCACGAGCCGTCATGCAGCCTGGTGACCGGGCCGGATACCACCGGCTACCCGGCGTGACGACGACCTAAGAGGTGGGACTGCCTTGCTCTGGCAACGATTCTCGACGCGACGCGCGCTGACGGCGATCCCGATCGAATGCACCCGGGGCTCCGGCCGGTCCCATGTCCCCGTGGTCTTCCGCGAGCCGGAGACCGGCTGGTGGGAGGCGCAGGCGCGAGCCACGGTGACCGTCGCCGCGATCCGCGAGGGCGACGGCGCCTGGCACCCCGAGATGGTGCTGTCCCATCTGGCCGAGATCGCCGGCGCCGAGGCGCTGCTGGTCGTCTTCGGTTCGAACGCACGCTCGGCGCAGCACGCGCTGGTCGCCGACCTGCGCGCCCGCCTCCCCCGGCACGAGATCGTCGCCATCGGGGTGCGGCACCGGCACGGCGACCTGCTCCGCGACGCGGCCACCGTGGAGGGGTTGCTCGACGCCGGCGGCGTGCCGGTGGTGATCACGCCGGTCTCCGCGATGCACGACGTGACCGCCGAGATCGCCAGTTACCTGCGGGCCGACCGGGTGCTGCGGGTGCTGCGCACGCTCGCGGGGGCCGAGCTGCGCCAGGTGTGGTCGCGCAGCCGGGCGCCCAGCCTCAGCTAGCCGGCCTCAGCCGGCCAGCCATGCGTACCAGGCGTCGAGGTTCTCCCCCTTGGTCGCGGACAGCGCCAGGACCTCGGCTTTCGGATTCACCGAGGCGACGTGCGAGCGGCAGGCCTCGAGGTCGAAATCGACGTACGGCAACAGGTCCACCTTGTTCACCACGACCAGATCGGCAGCTGCGAACATGTATGGATACTTCAGGGGCTTGTCGGTCCCCTCGGTCACCGAGATGACGACGACCCTTCCCCGCTCCCCCAAGTCGAACAACGCCGGGCAGACCAGGTTCCCCACGTTCTCCACGAACAACAGCGTGCCGCGGCCGGGGGCCAAGCGGTCGACGGCGTCGCGCAACATGGCCGCGTCCAAGTGGCAGCCGGCGCCGGTGTTGACCTGCACCACCGGGCAGCCGGTGCGGCGGATGCGCTCGGCGTCGATCCGCGTCTCCTGATCGCCCTCCACCACCGCGACCGGCCGGTCGCCGATCTCGCTGATGGTTCGCTCGAGCAGGGTGGTCTTTCCCGACCCGGGCGAGCTCATCAGGTTGATCGTGGAGATCCCCCGGCCCTCGAGCAACGCCCGGTTCGCGGCGGCCAGCTCGTCGTTCTTGGCCAGCACCTTCTGTTCGAGGGTGATCTCCACATGGTCATGCGCATGGCCGCATCCACAGGTCGCGCACATCCTTCTCAGCCCACCTCCATCGAGACGACCTGCAGCTCGCGCCCGGCCGTGACGTCCAGATCGGCGCTGCCGCAGGGACACAGCAGGATCGGGTCGGGCAGCTCGACCAGCGCTCCGCAGGAACGGCACCGCGCAACCCCCGCGCGCTCCTCGATCTCGAGTCGAGCGCCCTCCGCGACCGTGCCCTCGGTGGCCAGGTCGAAGCAGAAGAGCATGGCTTGCGGCACCACGGCGGTCAGCTTTCCAATGCGGACGGTCACGCGTCGCACAGGACGTCCGTCGGCACGGTCGCATACAAGGTCCACGATGTCTTCCGCGATCGCGAGCTCGTGCATGACGTGACCTCGTGGATAGCCTCACCGAACGGATTGACATTGTCACACACCGCAGGACTACTGTGTTACCTGCCTCACACGTATGGGCCGAGCGTCGACCCCACTGCCGCAGGGGTCAGGGACGACCCCGGAAAGATGGGTCCTCCATGCCAGACGATCCCCTCATCCATGTCTTGTGGATCAACGCGGGCCTCAGCTGCGACGGGGACTCGGTCGCGCTGACCGCCGCCACTCAGCCGAGCGTCGAGGAGATCGCCCTCGGCGCGCTGCCCGGCCTCCCGCGCATCGCGGTGCACTGGCCGCTGATCGACTTCGAGTGCGGTCCGCGGGACGGCGCCGACGACTTCCTGGCCTGGTTCTTCCGGGCCGACCGCGGCGAGCTCGAGCCGTTCGTGCTGGTCGTCGAGGGATCGATTCCCGACGAGTCGCTGCACGAGGACGGGTACTGGTGCGGGTTCGGCAACAATCCCGAGACCGGCCAGCCGATGACGACCAGCGAGTGGCTCGACCGGCTCGCGCCCAAGGCGACCGCGGTGGTCGCGGTGGGCACCTGCGCGACGTACGGCGGGATCCATGCCATGGCCGGCAACCCGACCGGCGCCATGGGCGTCCCCGACTACCTCGGCTGGCAGTGGAAGTCGAAGGCCGGCATCCCGATCGTCTGCGTGCCGGGCTGCCCGATCCAGCCCGACAACCTGGCCGAGACGCTGACGTACCTGCTCTATCAGGCCACCGGCCAGGCGCCGATGATCCCGCTGGACGAAGCGCTGCGCCCCACCTGGCTGTTCGGCATGACCGTGCACGAGGGCTGCGACCGCGCCGGCTACTACGAGCAGGCCGACTTCGCCACCGGGTACGGCTCGCCCAAGTGCATCGTCAAGCTCGGCTGCTGGGGCCCGGTCGTGAAGTGCAACGTGCCCAAGCGCGGCTGGCTCAACGGGGTGGGCGGCTGCCCCAACGTGGGCGGCATCTGCATCGGCTGCACCATGCCCGGCTTCCCCGACAAGTTCATGCCGTTCATGGACGAGCCGCCCGGCGGCCGCCTGTCCACCACGGCCGTCGGCTGGTACGGCACGACGATCAAGAAGCTACGCGCGATCACCACGCACACCCTGGATCAGGAGCCCAAGTGGCGCCGCAAAAAGGTGGGGGCACGAGCATGACCTCCGAGCTGGTGGAGATGTCGTGGGATCCGATCACCCGGATCGTCGGCAGCCTCGGCATCTACACGAAGATCGACTTTGCCAACAAGATCGTGGCCGAGTGCAAGAGCACCAGCTCGATCTTCCGCGGCTACTCCATCTTCATGAAGGGCAAGGACCCGCGGGACGCCCACTTCATCACCAGCCGGATCTGCGGCATCTGCGGCGACAACCACGCCACCTGCTCCTGCTATGCGCAGAACATGGCGTACGGCGTGAAGCCGCCGCATCTGGGCGAGTGGATCGTGAATCTCGGCGAGGCGGCCGAGTACATGTTCGACCACAACATCTTCCAGGAGAACCTGGTCGGGGTCGACTACTGCGAGCGGATGGTCGGCGAGACCAACCCGGGCGTGCTGGAGCGGGCCAACCGCACCGACGCCCCGCACGCCGGCATGCACGGCTATCGCACCATCGGCGACATCATGCGCTCGCTGAACCCGTTCACCGGCGAGTTCTACCGCGAGGCGCTGCAGGTGAGCCGCATGACGCGGGAGATGTTCTGCCTGATGGAGGGCCGGCACGTCCACCCGTCGACGCTCTACCCGGGCGGGGTCGGCACGGTCGCCACGGTCCAGCTGATGACCGATTACCTGACCCGGCTGATGCGCTACGTCGAGTTCATGAAGAAGGTCGTCCCGATGCACGACGACCTGTTCGACTTCTTCTACGAGGCGCTGCCCGGGTACGAGATGGTCGGCAACCGCCGCATCCTGCTCGGCTGCTGGGGCTCGTTCCAGGACCCGGAGTCCTGCAACTTCAAGTACGCGGACATGAGCGACTGGGGTCGCAAGATGTACGTGACCCCGGGCATCGTGGTCGACGGCAACCTGATCACCACCGACCTCGTCGAGATCAACCTGGGCATCCGCATCCTGCTCGGCTCCTCGTACTACGAGGACTGGGCCGACCAGGAGATGTTCGTGGCGCGCGACCCGCTGGGCAACCCGGTCGACCGCCGCCACCCGTGGAACCAGCACACCAACCCGCGTCCGCAGAAGCGCGACCTCGACGGCAAGTACAGCTGGGTGATGTCGCCGCGCTGGTACGACGGCCAGGACTACCTGGCGCTGGACACCGGCGGCGGCCCGCTGGCCCGGCTGTGGGTGACC
The DNA here is from genome assembly GCF_042664765.1 of Paractinoplanes rhizophilus. Lineage (NCBI taxonomy): Bacteria > Bacillati > Actinomycetota > Actinomycetes > Micromonosporales > Micromonosporaceae > Paractinoplanes > Paractinoplanes rhizophilus. The sequence goes on from NZ_JBHTBJ010000032.1 coordinate 14,445, forward strand.
GCGCTGGCCGGCCTGGTCGACATCGGCTACGTCCGGTCCACCGGCTCCTCGGTGCGGATCAACTTGCCGAAGACCGCGCTGAAGGGCCCGGTCGAGTTCGAGTGGAAGATCCCGCGATGGAGCAACACGATCGAGCGGAACCGGGCGAGGACCTACTTCCAGGCGTACGCGGCGGGTTGCGCTCTTCATTTCGCCGAGAAGGCGCTGGCCGAGATCCGGGCCGGGCGCACCAAGACGTGGGAGCCGTTCGAGGTGCCCGACGAGGGCATCGGCTGCGGTTTCACCGAGGCGGTGCGGGGCGTGCTGTCGCACCACATGGTCATCCGGGACGGCAAGATCGCGAATTACCACCCCTATCCGCCGACGCCCTGGAACGCCAACCCGCGCGACAGCTTCGGCACGCCGGGGCCCTATGAGGACGCCGTCCAGGGTCAGCCGATCTTCGAGGAGAACGACCGGGAGAACTTCAAGGGCATCGACATCATGCGTACGGTGCGCAGCTTCGACCCCTGCCTGCCGTGCGGCGTGCACATGTACCTGGGTGGCGGCAAGAAGCTGGAGCTGCTGCACACCCCCACCCAGTCCGCCGGGGCCGAGTGAGCGTGGCCGGCACCGATTGGCGGGAGTCCGCCGCGCGGATAGACATGCTCCTCGCCGGCGTGGGCGACGGCGGCGAGGAGCTGGTGCGCACGGTCGCCGACCTGTACGGCGCCGGGCTGCAGCGGATGCTCGAGCTGCTGCACGAGAGCGGCGTGCTGACCGACGAGGCGCTCGACGCGCTGGCCGGCGACGACCTGGTCGCCGGCCTGCTGCTCGTGCACGGCCTGCACCCGCACGACGCGGCGACCCGGATCGGGCTGGCGCTGCGCGGCACCGGGGTCTCGCTGGTCGAGATCACCGACGACGGCGTCTGCCGGCTGCGCGCCCAGCACCGGCCGCACGACGTCGAGCGGCTGATCGAGTCGGTCGCGCCCGAGATCACCTCGGTCGTGGTGGAGACCGCGAAGCCCTTGATCCCGGTGTCGTCGCTGTTCACCAGGCCCGCGACATGAGGGATTCGCTGACCACGCTCCGGCGGGTCGTCCGCAACCGCCCGGCCGCCGACCGGCCGGAGCGCTGCGAGATGTGCGCCGTCACCATCGACCGGGCGCACGGACACGTCGTCGATCTGCAATCGCGGCAGCTGCTCTGCGCCTGCCGGCCGTGCTACCTGCTGTTCACCGACGACGCCGCCCATCTGCGCTATCGGGCGGTCCCGGACCGCTACCGGGCGGTCGGCGCGTTCCTGGACGAGCGGGGCTGGGACGAGCTGCAGATTCCGGTGGGGCTGGCGTTCCTGTTCCACAACTCGGCGCTGGGGCGGATGGTGGCCCTCTACCCCGGCCCGGCCGGCGCCACCGAGTCCGAGCTGGACATCCCGGTGGTCGCCGACCTGCGGCCGGACGTCGAGGCGCTGCTTCTGCGGCGTGGCCGGGACGGCTACCTGGTGCCGATCGACGTCTGCTACGAGCTGGTCGGGCGGCTGCGGACGCTGTGGCGCGGCTTCGACGGGGGCCAGCAGGCGCACGCCGCGATCGACGAGCTGTTCGAGCGAGTGCGGGCCCGGGCCTCATGAGCGCCTACACCTTCACCGTGCTGGACGTGGCGGCCGAGCCGTACGCGGCGTCCCCGCAGCTCACCTGCCGCCTGCGCATCGCCGAGTCGACCGGCCGGCGGGTGCACGCGATCGCGCTGCGCTGCCAGGTGCGCATCGAGCCGCAGCGCCGCCGCTACGACCCCGCCGAGCAGGACGCGCTGCGCGGGCTGTTCGGCGAGCGGGAGCGCTGGGCCGACACGCTCAAGCCGTTCCAGTGGATGCAGGCGAACGCGACCGTCCCGGGCTTCACCGGCGACATCGAGACCGACCTGGCACTGCCGTGCACGTACGACCTCGAGGTGATCGGCACCCGCTACCTGCACGCGCTCGACGCCGGCGACGTGCCGCTCAACCTGCTGTTCTCCGGCACGATCTTCACGAAGGGCGCGACCGGATTCGAGGTCGAGCAGGTCCCGTGGGCGTGCGAGGCGCGCTGGGCGCTGCCGGTGGCCGTCTGGCGCGACATGATCGACGCCTTCTTCCCGAACAGCGGCTACGTGCTGGTCAGCGCCGACATCCTCAAGGAGCTCGCGGCGTTCCGGGCCCGGCACGACCTGATCAGCTGGGACGAGACGATGCGGCGCCTGCTCGCCGCGGCCGAGGAGTCGCGGTGAGCGTCGAGGCGGCCCGGGCGGTCGCCGACGCCGTGCTCTACGAGGGCTACCTGCTGTATCCCTATCGGGCGAGCGCGGCCAAGAACCGGTCGCGCTGGCAGTTCGGCGTGCTCGGCCCGCCGGCGGCGGCGTCGCCGGCCTTCGCGGAGGCGCCGGCCATGGCGCTCGCTGTTCCGGTACGCCCGGGCGGCGAAGCCCCGGCGGTGACCATCCATCTGCGCTTCCTTCAGCTGCAGACCCGCCAGGTGCTGGACGCTACCGGGCAGCCCGTGGCCGCCCTGCGGGTCGGCGACGAGACCGTGCTCAGCTGGGACGAAGCCGTCGAGCACGAGCTGACCTTCGAGCATGTTCTGGGCGACGAGTCCGACTTTCCGGTTTTGGTCGGCGGCGGCATCGACGAGGAAGCGGCCGGGCGGATCGTGCGCCGCCGGTGGCCACTGACCGCGCGGCTCCGGGCGCACGCCGAGCCGGACGGCGACTTCCTCCGGCTCAGCATCGCGGTGGCCAACGAGCACCCCTCCCCGGTGGGCGACAAGGACGAGGCGACCCGGCACTCGCTGCTCGGCGCGCACCTGCTGGTCGAGGCGCACGACGCCACCTTCGTCTCGGTGCAGGATCCGCCGCCCGACGCCGCCGGCGCCGCCGCCCGCTGCCACCAGGAACGCTGCTGGCCGGTGCTGGCCGGTTCGGACGCGCTGCTGCTCGGCGCGCCGATCATCCTGTACGACCACCCGGCCCTCGCCCCGCAGAGCCCGGGCGACCTCTTCGACGCCACCGAGATCGACGAGATCCTCACCCTGCGGGTCATGACGATGACCGACGACGAGAAGGCCGAGGCCCGCGCCACCGACCCGCGCGCCCGCGCGATCGTCGACCGCTGCGACGCGCTCAGCCCGGCCGGCCTGCAGAGCCTGCACGGCACCCGGCTCGACGACACGCCCTGGTGGGATCCGGCCACCGACGAGCCCGGCCCCGAGTCGGTGCTGATCTCGGGCGTACGCGTCGGCAAGGGCAGCCTCGTGCGGGTGCACCCGTCGCGGCGGGCCGACGCGCAGGACCTGTTCTTCGCCGGCAAACAGGCCCGGGTCACCGCGGTCGTCTCCGATGTGGACGGCGGCACGCACGTGGCCCTGGTCCTGCTCGACGACCCGGCGGCCGACCTGCACGACTGGTACGGCCGGTACCTCTACTTCGCTCCCGACGAGCTCGAACCCATCACCGAGGGGAACTGATGCTGAAACTCATAGGCGCCCTGACCACCATCGCGGCCGCCGCGGCGGCCGCCTACGCGGCGAGCCTCGTGGTCGCGTCGCTGCCCGACATCCAGCGCTACCTCAAGATCAGGTCGATGTGAACATTCTGGTCGCCGGCATCGGCAACATCTTCTTCGGCGATGACGGCTTCGGCCCCGAGGTCGTCCGGCGGCTGCTCGCCGAGGAGCCGCCGCAGCCGCCCAACGTGCGGATCGTCGACTACGGCATCCGCGGCATGTTCCTCGCCTTCGACCTGCTCGGCGTCGACCGGCTGATCCTGGTCGACGCGCTGCCGGACGAGGACGAGACGCCCGGCGAGTTGGTCGTGCTCGAGATCGGGCCGGACGACATCGAGCCCACCGGCTTCGACGCGCACATGATGATCCCCAGCCGGGTGCTCGGCGCGGTCGAGAAGCTGGGCGAGAAGCTGCCGCCGACGTACCTGGTGGGCTGCCGGATCGACACGGCGTTCGAGGACATCGGCCTCACCCCGCGGGTGGAGAAGGCCGTCCCGGCGGCGATGGAGGCCGTGCACGCGCTCATCGACCGCATCCTGGCCGGCCCGGACGACAGCGATCCGGCGACCTCGGGCGTCTACTCGCCGGTCGCGCAGATCATGCGGGAGGTCCGGCCCGAGCCCAAGGGCGCGGTCCGCCCGATCAAGGCCGAGACCCCGGACCCCTGGGGAGGCTGACATGTGCCTGGGCATTCCGGGTCAGGTCGTCGAGATCGTCGAGGGCTACGCGGGGCAGCTCGCGCTCGTCGACGTCGAGGGGGCCAAGCGGCGAGTCAACATCGGCATGCTCGACTCGCCGCCGGACCCGGGCGCCTGGGTGCTGATCCATCTCGGCTTCGCCGTCGAGCTCATCGACGCGGGGGCGGCCGCGCGGGCGATGAGCGGCCTGGAGCTGGTCGGCCAGGCCCGGCGGCTGCGCCGCCGATACACCGTGTCCGGGCTGGTGCAGGGCGTGGGCTTCCGGCCTTTCGCGTACGCGATGGCGTCGGCTCTCGCCCTGTCCGGCTCGGTGGCCAACACCGCCGACGGCGTGGTGGTCGAGGTCGAGGGGGACGCCGACGCCGTCCACGCGTACGGCCGGCGGCTGCGCACCGACTCGCCGCCGCTGGCCATGGTGATCGAGGTGCGATCGGAGGACCTGCCGCTCGAGGGCGGCACCGGCTTCACGATCTCGTCGTCGCACGGCGGCGCGGCCCGCACGCTGGCCTCCCCGGACGTCGCGACCTGCGCCGACTGCCTGCGCGAGCTGCGCGACCCCGGCGACCGCCGCTACCGGCACCCCTTCATCACCTGCACCAACTGCGGTCCACGATTCACGATCATCAAATCCCTCCCGTACGACCGCGCGCAGACCACCATGGCCGGCTTTCCGATGTGCGCGGCCTGCGCGGCCGAGTACACCGACCCGGCGAACCGGCGCTTCCACGCTCAGCCGATCGCCTGCCCGGCCTGCGGTCCCACGCTGGAGCTGGTCGGCCCGGCCGCCGCCTCGGCCCCCGCCGGCACGGCCCCCGCCGGCACGGCCGCCGCCCCGGTTGCTGTCTCCCCCGGCGGCGATCCGCTGGCCGCGTGCCGGCGGCTGCTGTCGGACGGGCGGATCGTCGCGGTCAAGGGGCTCGGCGGATACCACCTCGCCTGCGACGCGCGGAACAGCGCGGCCGTCGCCGAGCTGCGGCGGCGCAAGCGGCGCGGGGGCAAGCCGTTCGCGGTGATGGTGGCCGACGTCGAGGCCGCGCGCCGGCTCGCCGTGCTCACCGACGGCGACGAAGAGCTGCTCGGCGACATCCGGCGGCCGATCGTGCTGGTTCCCCGGCGGCCAACCGCCGGGATCGCCGCCGAGGTCGCGCCGGACAACCCGGACCTCGGGATCATGCTGCCCTACACGCCGCTGCACGTGCTGCTGTTCGGCCTGCCGGGCGACCCGCCTGGCCCGGACGTGCTGGTGATGACCTCGGGCAACCTCTCGGGCGAGCCGATCGTCACCGGCGACGACGCGGCGCTGGACCGGCTCGGGCCGCTGGCCGACGCGTGGCTGCGGCACGACCGCGACATCCGGGTGCCCTGCGACGACTCGGTGAGCCGGCACGTCGCGGGCGCCGAGCTGCCGGTCCGGCGGTCCCGCGGGTACGCGCCGCTGCCCCTCGCGCTGCCGTTCGAGGTGGCGCCGATCCTGGCCGCCGGGGCGGATCTCAAGAACACGTGCGCGGTGGCGAGCGGCCGCTACGCCTGGCTCAGCCAGCACATCGGCGACATGGACGACCTGTCCACGATCGAAGCGCTCACCCGGACCGAGCGGCACCTCGAGGAGCTGACCGGAGTGCGGCCCGAGACCGTGGTGGCGGACCTGCATCCGGGATACCGGTCGAGCGACTGGGCCAAGCGGCACGCGGCCGGGCGGCCGGTGCGCCGGGTGCAGCACCACCATGCGCACGTCGCCTCGGTGATGGCGGAACACGGGCTGGGACCGGACGAGCAGGTCATCGGCATCGCGTTCGACGGCACCGGGTACGGCCCGGACGGGGCGGTGTGGGGCGGCGAGATGCTGATCGCCGACTACAAGGACTATCGGCACGCGGCCCGGCTGGGCTACGTCCCGCTCGCCGGCGGGGATGCGAGTGTGCTGCGCCCGTACCGGATGGCCCTCGCCCACCTGCACGCGGCCGGCGTGCCCTGGCACCCGGATCTGCCGGCCGTGCGGGCCTGCCCGGCCGCCGAGCGCGACCTGCTCGCCCGGCAGTTCGCCGGCGGCGCGGACTGCGTGCCGACGTCGAGCATGGGCCGGTTGTTCGACGCGGTGTCGTCGCTGGCGGGCGTGCGGCACACCGTCGAGTACGAGGCGGAAGCGGCGATCCTCCTCGAAGGACAAGCGCGCCTGGTTCCGGCCGAGCGCGGTCATCCGTACGCGTTTGAAATGCGCGCCGATAACGACGGACCGGATGTCGCCGACGCCGGTCCGGTGATTCGCCGGATCGCGTTCGATGTGCTGAATGGCGTGCCGGCGCCGATGGTGGCGGCCCGGTTCCACGCGGCGGTGGCGGCGCTGATCGGGGAAATGGCCGAACGCGGGCGGGAAAGGTTCGGCATCGATGTGGTGGTGCTCGGCGGCGGCGTGTTCCAGAACGCGCTGCTGGTCGAGGCCGCCGTGCTCGAGCTGGGGGAACGTGGTTTCACGACGCTGCGGCCGCGGCTGCTGCCGCCGAACGACGGCGGCCTCGCGCTGGGGCAACTGGTAGTTGGCTCGTTCTAGGAGGTCCTATGTGTCTGGCGGTTCCCGGGCGCATTCTGAGCATCGCCGAGGCCGACGGCGTACCGATGGCCGAGGTCGATTTCGGGGGCGTGCGCAAGAGCGTCTGCCTGCAATACGTGCCGGACGCGGCGGTCGGCGAGTACGTCGTGGTGCACGTCGGCTTCGCCATCCAACTGCTCGACGAGCAGTCCGCGCGGCAGACGCTGGTCAATTTCGAGAAAATGGGCATCCTCGAGGAGGAGTTCGGTGAAATACCTCGATGAGTTCGGCAACCCGACGCTGGCCAAGAAGCTGGTCGAGGAGATTCACGCGGCGACCACCCGCCCGTGGGCGATGATGGAGGTCTGCGGCGGGCAGACGCATTCCATCATCCGGCACGGCATCGACCAGTTGCTGCCGTCCGGGGTCGAGATGATTCACGGTCCGGGGTGCCCGGTGTGCGTGACGCCGCTCGAGACCATCGACAAGGCGCTCGCCATCGCGGCGCAGCCGGGCGTCATTTTCTGCTCGTTCGGCGACATGCTGCGCGTGCCGGGCAGCAGCCAGGACCTGTTCGGGGTGAAAAGCGCGGGCGGCGACGTGCGGGTGGTGTATTCGCCGCTCGACGCGCTGAAGATCGCCCGGGAAAATCCGGATCGGCAGGTGGTGTTCTTCGGGATCGGGTTCGAGACCACGGCGCCGGCCAATGCGATGACGGTCTATCAGGCGCGCCGGCTCGGGGTGACGAATTTCTCGCTGCTCGTCTCGCACGTGCTGGTCCCGCCGGCGATCGCGGCCATCATGGAGTCGCCGACCTGCCGGGTGCAGGCGTTCCTCGCGGCCGGGCACGTGTGCAGCGTGATGGGCACGCGGGAGTATCCGCCGCTGGCCGACCGCTACGGCGTGCCGATCGTGGTGACCGGGTTCGAGCCGCTCGACATCCTCGAGGGGATCCGGCGCACGGTCGTGCAGCTCGAGGCCGGCCGGCACGAGGTGGAGAACGCCTACCCGCGGGCGGTGCGGGACGACGGAAACCCGGCGGCGATGGAGATGCTGCGGGACGTCTTCGAGGTGACCGACCGGACGTGGCGCGGCATCGGCATGATCCCGGGCAGCGGGTGGCGGCTCTCGTCGCGGTACCGCGAATTCGACGCCGAGCAGCGATTCTCGGTGACCGACATCCATACGGCGGAATCGTCGCTGTGCCGGTCGGGCGAGGTGCTGCAGGGCCTCATCAAGCCGCATCAATGCTCGGCGTTCGGCAAACAGTGCACGCCACGGAATCCGCTCGGCGCGACGATGGTGTCGTCCGAGGGCGCGTGCGCGGCCTACTACGCCTATCGGCGGCTCGACCTGGTGCAGATCTCATGATTGATTTCGACAACTGGAGCTGCCCGGTGCCGCTGCGGGACACGCCGCAGGTGGTGATGGGGCACGGCGGCGGCGGGGCGATGTCGGGCGAGTTGGTCGAGCACCTGTTCCTGCCGGCGTACGGGTCGGCCATCTCGCTCGCCGACAGCGCGGTGGTGCCGTTGCTGGGCGGGCGGATAGCGCTGTCCACCGACTCGTACGTGGTGAAGCCGATGTTCTTCCCGGGCGGCTCGATCGGGGACCTGGCCGTCAACGGGACCATCAACGACCTGGCCATGTCGGGGGCCGCGCCGCTCTATCTGTCGATCGCCTTCATCCTGCAGGAGGGGACGCCGCTCGCCACGGTCGGCAAGATCGCGGCGGCGGTGGGCGCGGCGGCCTCGGCGGCCGGGGTGCAGGTCGTCACCGGGGACACCAAGGTGGTGGACAACGGCAGCGGGGACGGGGTCTATCTGAACACCGCGGGCGTCGGGGTGGTGGACGCCGGGGTGACGATCGGGCCGACGCTCGCCGCCCCCGGGGACGCGGTGATCATCAGCGGCGACATCGGGGTGCACGGGGTCGCGGTGATGAGCGTGCGGTCGGGGCTGGAGTTCGAGACGACGGTGTCGAGCGACACGGCGCCACTGCACGGGCTGGTGGCGGCGATGCTGGCCACCGGGGCCGACGTGCACGTGCTGCGGGATCCGACCCGGGGCGGGGTGGCGGCGTCGCTGAACGAGATCGCCCGGGCGGCGAAGGTGGGTGTTGCGCTGGACGAGACATCGCTGCCGATCCCGGCGTCGGTGGCGGATGCGTGCAGCCTGCTCGGGCTCGACCCGCTGCAGGTGGCCAATGAGGGGAAGTTGCTGGCGTTCGTGCCCTCCGAGAGCGCCGAGGCGGTGCTGGATGCGATGCGTGCGCATCCGTACGGGGGCGGGGCACGGGTGATCGGGCGGTGCGTGGCGGAGCATCCGGGGATGGTGGTGACGCGGACCGCGCTCGGCGGGACCCGGGTGGTCAACATGCCGATCGGCGAGCAGCTGCCGCGGATCTGCTGAGTCATGTCGGATTCGGGGGCGCTGCTGTTCGCCCGATATGCGTATCCGCCCAATGAGCTGGGGTATTGCGGGCCGGACGGAGCGGAGGCGATGCTCCGCTCCGACCTGCCGGCCGAGATCGCCCGGCGGGCCCGGGGGTTCGAGGGGGCGTGGGCGTACCTGTCGTTCCTCAATCCCGGGGATCCGCTGGACCCGGCGGTCGTGTCGGCCTACTGGGTGGGCGACTCGCTGCCCACCGCTCAGGCCGACTTTCCCGATTTAGTGCCATATCTGCGGTCACGGTTCGCCGGGCAGCACGGTGGGACCTGGGAGTCGGCCGCCGGGCGGGCCCTTCCGCACCACAGCTTTCACGTCTTCGAGGTCTACCCCTGGACCGCGCTGCTGCGGCGGACCGGCAACCCGACCGCCGTGTCGGTGCTGGACCGGTGCCGGATCCGTACCGGAACGGTCCTCGCCGTGCGCGGCGAGACCGCCACCGTGACCGCACGCCCGCTGGTCTGGGACGGGTCGGCGCTCCACCCCGGGCCGCCGCGCGCGGAGGAGGTGGCCTGGTCGGCGGGCGGGCGGTCGCTGCTCGCGGGCCTCTCCCCCGGCGATCGGGTGGCGCTGCACTGGGACTGGGTCTGCGACGTGATCACGCCGGAGCAGGCGTCCCGGATCGAGTCGCTGGAGGAGCGGCAGAGGCGGGCGCTCTTCCCCGAAAATGTCGTACCCCCGGCCTAACGTCACCCCCATGACAACACTCCAAGGCCGCTCCCGGTCCGCCCTCCTCGTCATCGACGTGCAAAAGTCGGTGGTCGCCCGGGCGCACGCCCGCGACGCCGTCCTGGCCAACATCGTCACCGTGATCGGCAAGGCCCGCGCCGCCGACGTCCCCGTCGTCTGGGTGCAGCACAGCGATGACGACAACATGCCGTTGCACAGCGACGGCTGGCAGCTGGCCGCCGAGGTCACCCCCGCCGCCGGCGAGCCGGTGGTACACAAGCGCTACGGCGACTCCTTCGAGGACACCGACCTCGAGTCCGTGCTCGCCGCGGGTGAGGTCGGCCACCTCTTCGTCTCCGGCGCCCAGAGCGACGCCTGCATCCGCTGCACGCTGCACGGCGCCATCACCCGCGGCTATGACACCACCCTGATCGCCGACGCCCACACCACCGAGGATCTGACCGCCTACGGCGCGCCCACCCCCGACGAAGTGATCGCCCACACCAACCTGTATTGGCAGTTCCACGCCGCCCCCGGCCGCACCGCCGGCACCGTGACCACAGCCGACATCGACTTCAAGCCCTGACACCCACGCCCGTCCCACCGGCTCACGCCCGGTCCACCGCCCCACACCCGGCCCACCGCACGCTTTAGGCGACTGCTCCGGCCCACAGCTCTCGCCCGCGGTCCGTGCCGGCGGGTCTATTCGAAGTCGCAGCCCGGATTGGGGGCGTCTTCGGAGAGCGGCTTGCCCGCAGGAAGGACGTACAGCACCTTCAGCACGACCTCGATCTTCCCGAGGTTCCGCCCGATGTGCACCTGGTCGCGCCCGCTCCGCTCGACGAGGAGCCGTCCCGCGCGGTAGACGCCGTCCGGGTTGCAGGTCGCGTCGTAGTGGGTGAGCGTGCCCTTCTTCACCCACGCGTACAGCGGCCCGTCATGGTAGTGCCAGCCGTTGTCCGCGCCCGGCGGGATGTGGATCTCGCGAAGCACCAGATCCCGGCCGCCCACGGTCCGCTGCCACAGCACTTTCCCGGTGACCCCCGGATCCGGCGGCGTGGCGGCCACGGCCGGCGCTCCCAGCAGCAGCAGCGAGGCGGCCGTCATTCCAGCCGCCCAACGTGCGCAATTTAGTCCCATATGCCTTGTTTACGGCACCGCGCCCGCGCCGATCGGCATTTCGTCCGCATCGGCCGCTGAACCCACCCGGCCTCCGCCGTCGTGTGAGGAGCGACCCTCATTTCGTCAGGCGAAGGGCAGGGCGGACATGACCAGCCCCAACGCGCTGCTGGCCCCGGCTGTGGACGGCCCGGTCAGCTCCTGGGCCGGCCTGTCCTTGGCCGAGGATGTGGACCAGGTCCGGTCCGGCATCAACGGGGGCAGCTGGGTCGACACCTCGATCGGCGGCGTCTCGGCCGGCCTCGACGCGCTCGGTTTTGTCACCGACCCGGTCGGCACACTCCTGCAGTACGGCATCGCCTGGCTGATCGAGCACGTGAAGCCGTTGTCCGAAGCGCTCGATTGGCTCGCCGGTGATCCGGCAGAGATATCGGCCCAGTCCCGCACCTGGCGCAACATGTCGGTCGCCCTGGGCATGGAAGCGGACGAGCTGATCCGCTCCGCCCGCTGGGATACGGCAGAGTGGCTCGGCGAAGCCGGCGATGCCTACCGCGACTGGTCCACCAATCAACAACACGCCTTGACCGCGCTCTCCCGAGCCGGCGACGCGATGGCCACCGCGGTCGAGGTAGCCGGCGAGCTGATCGCCGGCGTCCGCATCATGGTCCGCGACGCGATAGCCATGGTCGTCGGCCGCTTGATCTCGTATGCCCTGGAGGAGATCGCCAGCCTTGGCCTGGCCACCCCATTGATGGTGACGCAGGTGTCCACGCTGTGCGCCCAGTGGTCGAGCCGCATCGCGCGCTGGCTTCGCGGCCTCGTGGACAGCATCCGCCGCCTTCACACGCTGACTGACCAGTTGGTCAACGCGCTCGAGGCGCTGACCAGACTCCTCCGCCGCCTGGGCGGGGTCGCCAGCAAGCCTGCGGCGACACCCCTCAACCGGGCCAAGGGGCGAGGCGCGGGAAGGGTGCAGTACTTCCGCCTCGAGGTGGCGCAAGCCGTCGCCGAGAAGTACGGGATCGACATTTCGGGCCTCGACATTTCCCTCGCCGACAAATCGCAGCGCGGCGTCTGCGGCTGCACCTACCCAGACGGCTCGATCGTCCTTTATTCAACGGGCTTCCGCAGCGAGGAGGACCTCGCCCGCACGCTCGTGCACGAGAAGTTCCACCATGACCAGCTCGCCCTCGGGCTGCCGTTCCCGCAAACCGACGAGGAGAAGATCGAATGGGAGGACAGGGCAGAGGCACACGAGAGCGAGTGGTGGGACAATCAACCAATACGGCCCGAGCCGAGGACGGAGTGATGGCGACCTACGAGGACTGGATGGACGCGTATGACGCGGCCTACGACGCGCTTCCTCGGGATGCTGACCTCGCCTGCCCCAACTGCGGCCATCACACCCTGCGCCTGATCTTCACCGGCGACCTTGACCGAGATGTCGGATACGGTTCCTTCTGGTGTGACACCTGCCTGCTCGGAGTCGGGACCTGCCGCACGATCATCCCGGACGGCGCGGTCGTGCGAGATATCCACCTCTCCAGCGAGGAGCGGGTGCCGCAAATCCCCAACTTCCGGCTCGTTCCGATGAATGACTGACGAAGCCAGCCTCCACCTCCGTGACGTCGGCTCATCGTGCACTCGGCGAGCTGGTGATCGACTCCGGTCGGGGCCTTACCTATGACGGCGGTCACAGGCTAGGTTTCATGGAAAGTGATCGATTCTCGGGTGGCTGACATGGCTGATCAGTTCCAGATCGTGACCGACCCGGTGGCCGACTCGGTGGCGGCGTCCGCCATCTTTGCGGTGTTGCCGCTGCTCACGCTCTTCATTCTGCTCGGGGTGCTGCGGATGCGCGCCTGGCTCGCGGGCGTGATCTCGCTGGTCGTGGCGCTCGTCGTGGCGGTCGCGGTCTACTCGATGCCGGCGGGGACGGCGCTGCTGTCGGCGACCGAGGGGGCGGCGTTCGGGTTCTTCCCGATTCTCTGGATCGTGCTGAACGCGATCTGGGTCTACAACCTGACGGTGGTGAGCGGGCACTTCGACGTGCTGCGGCGGTCCATGGCGCGGGTCAGCCCGGACATGCGCATTCAGGCGATCATCGTGGCGTTCTGCTTCGGGGCGCTGCTGGAGGCGCTCGCCGGATTCGGGACGCCGGTGGCGGTCACCGTGGTCATGCTGATGGCGCTGGGGTTCCCGCCGATCCGGGCGGCGGCGGTGGCGCTGATCGCCAACACCGCGCCGGTGGCGTTCGGGGCGCTGGCCACGCCGATCGTGACGCTGGGGACGGTCACGTCGGGGGTGGCCGACGATCCCCGGCTCAACACCGACACGCTCGGGGCGATGGTGGGGCGGCAGACGCCGGTGCTCGCGCTGATCGTGCCGCTCATCCTCGTCGCGGTGATCGACGGGCGGCGGGGCATCCGGCAGACGTGGCCGGCGGCGATCGTGTCGGGCGTGGTGTTCGCGGTGGGGCAGTTCGTGGCGAGCAACTACGTGTCGGTTCCGCTGACCGACATCATCGCGTCGCTGGCGTCCGCGGCGTCCGTGGTGCTGCTGCTGCGCATCTGGCGACCGGCCGAGGTGCCGCCGCTGCACGAAGGCGCCGAACCGGTGATCGTGGGCGCGGGCACGGGCACGGCCGACGAGGCCACCGACGCCGCGGCCGGGGACGGCACAGCCGGAAGCGGAACAGCCGGAAGCGGCACGACCGGGAGCGGAACAGCCGGGAGCGGCACGACGCGAAGCGGCACGACCGGAAGCGGCACGACCCGAAGCGGCACGACCGGGAGCGGCACGACGGGAAGCGGCACGACCGGGGCGACGAACGCGGGCGAGGCAGGCTCGGGCGGCGGCACCGCACCGGAAGGCGTCCCAACGGGTGGCGGTCCCCGCGGGGGCGCGCGGGAGGCGTACGCCCCAAGCGGCGCAAGCATCGACCAGCGCGACTCGGCCGCGGAGATCGCCCGCGCCTACGCCCCGTATCTGATCATTATTGCGATCTTCTCGATCGCCAGCATCGGGGCGGTCAAGGACGCCCTCGCCAAGGAGCCGTGGACGGTGGTCTTCGCCTGGCCGGGCCTGCACGTGCTGGGCGCGAACGGCAAGCCGCTCTCGTCGACCAACTTCACGCTGGGATGGCTGCCGGCGGCGGGCACGCTGATGATCGTGGCGGGCATCCTCACGGCGATCCTGCTGCGGGTGAGCGTGGGCAAGGCGGTCCGCGCGTACGGCCATACCTACGTGTCGCTGCGGCACGCGATCGTGACCGTGATGGCCGTGCTGGCGCTCGCGTACGTCATGAACCAGTCCGGGCAGACCAACACGCTGGGCGAGTTCCTGGCCCAGGCGGGCGGCATTTTCGTCTTCCTCTCGTCGATCCTCGGCTGGATCGGGGTGGCCGTGACCGGGTCGGACACCTCGTCCAACGCGCTCTTCGGCGCGCTGCAGGTGCAGACCGCGACCAAGGCCGGCCTCGACCCGCTGCTGCTGGCGGCGGCGAACTCGTCGGGCGGGGTGCTCGGCAAGATGATCAGCCCGCAGAACCTCGCGATCGCCGCGGCGGCCGTGGGGATGGCCGGCCGGGAGGGCGACATCTTCCGCAAGGTGATCCTGTGGAGCGCGGTGCTGCTGGCCGTCATGTGCGTGCTGGTGACCCTGCAGGGCACCCCGGTCCTGGACTGGATGATTCCCTCCTGACGGCGCTGGCCCGCGGGGCATGGGCGGAGCCGGTCACGCGCCGGTCGGCTCCGAGCGGTCCAGGAGCTGGCCCATCGCCTGCAGGAGCTGGTCGTTCTGGAAGGGCTTGTGCAGCAGCGGCGCGTCCGGCGGCAGCTCCTGGCCGCCCGGCGCCGGGCCGCTCGTGTAGCCGGACATGAACAGCACCGGCAGCTCCGGCCTGCTCTGGCGGAGCTCGGCGGCCAGCTGGGTGCCCGACATGCCGGGCATGATGACGTCGCTGAGCAGGGCGTCCACGTGCAGCCCGCGGTCCAGGCAGAGCTTCAGCGCCTCCTGCGGGTCGCCGGCCGCGTGCACCTCGTAGCCGGCCTTGCGCAGGATGCGGCAGACGATGTCGCGTACGCCGTCCTCGTCCTCGACCACCAGGATGCGCCGGCCCGCGCCGCCGGCCGGTGACGACGGCGCCGGCGCGGCCGTGCCGGACGGCGTCTCGGTGCTGACCGGCAGCCGCACCCGGACCGTGGTCCCCTGGCCGGGCTGCGAGTCGAGCGTGATCGTGCCGCCCACGTCGGTGACCACCCCGTACGCGGTCGCCAGCCCCAGGCCGGTGCCCTTGCCGCGGCCCTTCGTGGTGAAGAACGGCTCGAACGCGCGGGCCGCCACCTCGGGCGCCATGCCGACGCCCGTGTCGGTGATGCTCAGGCCGACGAACCGGCCGTCCCCCTCGACGCCGGTCGCGATGGTCAGCCGGCCGCCGGTCGGCATCGCGGCGCGGGAGTTCATCACCGCGTTCATCAGGACCTGTTCCAGCTTGCTGCGGTCCATGGTGATGGTCGGCAGGTCGGGCGAGAGCATCGTGCTCAGCTCGATGTCTTCGCCGAGGGTGCGGGCGAGCAGCCGCTGCATGTCGGCCGCGACCGTGTTGAGGTCGAGGGTCTCGGGCCGGGACGGCTCCAGGCGACTGAAGATCAGCAGTTGGCGGGTGAGGCCGCTGCCCCGCGCGGCGGCCTGCTCGATCGCCTGCACGTCGGGCCGGACCGGGTGGTCGGCCAGCTCGTCGGCGAGGATGTCGGCGTAGCCGGAGATCACCGCGAGGATGTTGTTGAAGTCGTGCGCGATGCCGCCGGCGAGCTGGCCGAGCGAGTCGAGCCGTTCGGCCTGGCGCAGTTGCTGCTCGAGGCGGGTCCGCTCGGTGATGTCGCGCAGGATCCCCTCGACCGCGACGACCCGGCCGGTCTTGTCGGCGACCGAGCTGGCCCGCTGCTCGACCCAGGCGGCGCCGCCGGCGTGGTGACGGAAGTGGATGGTGAGCGTGCCCGGCTCGACCGAGCGCCAGGACGCTTCGAGCGTGCCCCGGTCCTCGGGGTCGACGGTCCGGAAGATCAGCTCGGGGTCGGCGTAGAACTGATCGGGCCGGTAGCCGGTGATCTCCTCGACCGCGGGGCTGAGGTATTCCATGGCCGGCGTCGGGTGCAGCCGGTAGCGGAAGATGACGTCCTGGGCATGCTCGGCGATCAGCCGGAACCGCTCCTCGCTCTCCCGCAGCGCCTCCTCGGCCCGGCGCCGCTGCCGTCGCTCGGCCGCCTCGTGCAGTTCCCGCTGCACCGCCGGGGCGAGCCGGGCCAGCCGGTCCTTGAGCACGAAGTCACGCACCCCGGCGCGCATCATGGCGGCCGCCACCTCCTCGCCGACCTGCCCGCTGACCAGCACGAACGGGATGTCGGCGTCGTGCTCGCGGACCTGCTCGAGGGCCTCCTCGGCGCGGAACAGCGGCATGTTGTAGTCGCAGATCACCACGTCCGGCGAGCGCCGTCGGAGCGCGTCGGCCACGCCGCCGGGAGTGTCCGCGCGGACATGGCTGACATCCAGCCCGGCCCGGGCCAGCTGCCGGACGATCAGCACCGCGTCGTCGTCGCTGTCGTCGATGATCAGCACATGCACGGCGCTCACCCCGGGGCCGGTTCGTTGACTATCAGCCAGTACACCCCGAGGGCGTTGACGGCGGAGAGAAACTTCTCGAAGACCACCGGCTTGCGCACGAAGCTGTTGGCGCCGAGCTTGTAGCTCGCCGCGATGTCGCGCTCCTCGTTCGAGGTGGTCAGCACGACCACGGGTACGTTCTCGGTGCGCTCGTCCTCGCGCAGGCGCTGCAGCACCTCGAGCCCATCGATTTTGGGAAGCTTGATGTCGAGCAGGACGAGCGCGGGCCGCAGCGCCTCGCCCTGCGCCGGCAGCAGACGCAGCAGGGCCTGTTCGCCGTCGGTGGCGACCACGACCTCGTTGCGGATCCCGTTCTTGGTGAAGGCCCGGACGGTCAGCAGCGCGTCGTCCGGGTTGTCCTCGACCAGCAGGATCGGCCGCTCGGTCACCGGAGCTCCCAATCGGCCGGCGCGGGGGTGAGATTGAACCGGAACGCGGCGCCCGCGCCGACCGCGCCCTCGGCGCGGATCCGGCCGCCGTGCCGGGTGACGATCCGGTGCACGATCGCGAGCCCGATCCCGGTGCCCTCGAACTCGCTGGCCGAGTGCAGCCGCTGGAACGGATCGAATATCTTGTCGGCGTATTTCATGTCGAAGCCCGCGCCGTTGTCCCGGACCTCGAAGACGTCGATGCCCGACTGCGGGCGCATGCTGACCGAAATGACCGGGTCGGCGGCGTGCGCCGTGAACTTCCAGGCGTTGCCCAGCAGGTTCTGCAGCACCAGCCGGATCAGGTGCGGGTCGCCCTGGGCGCGCAGGTCGTCGGAGATCTCCCAGCGAACGGTGCGCGACGGATCGGCCGCGGACACCTCGAGAGCCACCTCCCGCGCGAGCCCGCTCAGGTCGAACGCGTCCCGCCGCAGCTGCGACCGCGTGGCCCGGGACAGGTGCAGCAGGTCGTCGATCATCTGGGCCATCCGCCCGACGTTCGCCTGGATCCGCTTGAGGTAGCCCTGCGCCTCCTCGTCCAGGCGGCTCGCGTAGTCCTCCAGCAGGACCTGGCTGAATCCCTCGAGCGAGCGCAGCGGCGCCCGCAGGTCGTGCGAGACCGAGTACGCGAACGAGTCCAGCTCCCGGGTCGACGCCTCCAGCTCGGCCGTCCGCTGCCGGACCCGCAGCTCGAGCTCGTCGTTGAGGCGGCGCACCTCCTCCTCGGCACGTTTCCGGGCGGTGATGTCGGTGGAGATGCCGCAGATCGCGTACGCGTGGCCGTGCGCGTCATGCAGCGGGAACTTCACCGTCACGTACGTGTGCATGCCGTCCTCACCCGGCGCCTGCTCCTCCACCTGGAGCGGCACGCCGCGGGCGATGGCCGCCAGGTCGTTCGCCCGGAATTCGTCGGCGATCGGGCCCTCGAACAGGTCGTGGTCGGTGAGCCCGACGATCTCCTCCCGGCTCAGGTCGAACAGCCGCTCGTACTCCCGGTTGACCAGCAGGTAGTGCCCGTCGATGTCGCGCATGTAGATCACGGCCGAGGTGTGGTCGATCAGCGACATCAACTGCTCGTGCCCGACCCGCACCGGAGGCCGGGTGCCGGTGCTCACGACAGACTCCTGTTCACCCGTCACCCCACCAGCGCGACCGAGACCGATGCGGCCGACGGTACCTCCGGTCCGGCCGTCTTTTCGGCGGTTTCGACGGACAGGGCCGAGCGCAGTGGCGCGAGCGGGTGCTCCTGCCGGGCCCGGGTCAGCCGCTCCAGGAACGTCTCGTTCATGCCGGTCGTGCCGCGCCGGTTGGACACCAGCGGCCGGTCGCCCTGTCCGGCGAGGTCGCGCCGGTGCTGCGGCTTGAACAGGAACTTCTTGCTCAGCATGAGATGCGCGCCGGCCGCCCGGGCGTGCGCGGCGAGCAACCGGTACCAGTCGGCCAGGCCGGGGTGGCGGCCGAGCACCACCCCGGCGGCGTCCGGGATCTCGTCCGGCCCGATGCCGAGCTCGCTGAGCAGCTGCTCGGGCAGCGTGGGCCGGGCCATCAGCTCTTCCAGCGCCTGCCGCTCGTGGTCCAGCAGCGCCGGGAACAGCCGGCGCGCCTGCTGGTCGTACCCCGGCAGGTTGATGCCGAGCAGGAAGTCGCGCTTGAGCGACTCGGGGTCGAGTGCGCCGCTGGGCGGGATGTCGTCGCGGGTCCAGTGCACCGCGAACTGCCGGAAGACGTCGAGGAAGTGCTCGTCCGGCATGCTCTGGCCGGGCGGCAGCGACGCGAACTCGAGGAACAGGCCGCGCATCGCCTCGATGAGGGCGGTGGCCACCCGTACGCGTTCGAGCGCCTCGTCGGTGACCAGCCCGGCCGGGTCGCCGCTCAGCGGCGCGAGCAGGTCGTTGACGGCGAGCTCGATCGCCTCGCTCTTCTTGATCAGCAGGAAGAACCGCTCCTCGCCGGGGGTGCCGGTGTAGCTGCGGATCCGGCCGTCGTCGAAGACACCCGGCAGCACCGACATCAGCTCCGGACCGCGGCGCACTTCGAGCGTGCCGACGTTCCACCGCACCAATGACGCGTAGCTGTCCCGGCCGTAGTGCCCGCACCCGGTGCGCTCGGCCAGTCCCGCGAAGTACTCGCGGAACGGCCGCCCGTCGACCTCCAGGCCGTCGAACGCCCGCTCGGGGCTCTCCTTGCCGCCCGGATTCCACTCCTGATAGTGCCGAGCCACCGAGGCGCCGACGAATCCGAGCCGCACGACCAGCTGCCGCGCCTGCTCCGCGGTCAACCCGTCGACCGCCGGGAGCTGCGGAAACAGCACGTCGCGTGCCTGGTCGGCGAGCATGCCGGGCGGGATCTCCCGCGCCAGGATCGCCCGGTTCAGCCGGGGGAGCTCATCGTCCACCCACTGACCCACTTGACGTACCGCCAATCGAGACACCCTTCGCGGGAGGCCTTTTCCTACCTATCGACCGGGCGGTCGGTTTTCTTAGCGGCATTGACAGCCATAGATGCCGATGCGAAAGTTCGGGCGCCGGTACCCCCGGTCTCATCGGCGGCGGGCGACCCCCGGCCGCCACGTAGCAGAAAGGACCCCCCATGCGTCTTCGACGCCTCCTCGCCCTCGGCGCCGCCGTCCTCGCGACCGGCACCGGGATCGTCGCCGGCCCGGCGCCGGCCCAGGCCGTCGCGGCCACCACGCTCGCCTCGACGATCGCGCTCAGCAACTGCTCGGCGTCGCTCGTGCGCTATCCCAGCTCGGTCAGCAGCGACCGGGCCATGATGCTCACCAACGGGCACTGCTACGAGGGCGGCTTCCTGCGCGCCGGCCAGGTGCTGCAGAACCGATCCAGCAGCCGGTCGGGCTCGCTGCTGAACGCGAGCGGCCGCGCGCTCACCACGGTCCGCGCCGACCGCGTGCTGTACGCGACGATGACCGGCACCGATGTCACGCTCTACCGGCTCACCTCGACGTACGCCACCCTGTCGAGCCGCTACGGCGCGACCGCGCTGACCATTTCGGCCGCACACCCGGCGGCCGGCGCGAGCATCTCGATCCCGTCCAGCTACTGGAAGCGGATCTGGACCTGCAAGATCGACGGCTTCGTGGGCACGCTGCGCGAGGGCGACTGGACCTGGCGCGACTCGATCCGGTACGACGTCAACTGCGACACCATCCACGGCACGTCGGGCTCGCCGATCGTGGACGCCTCCTCCGGGCAGATCGTCGGAATCAACAACACCGGCAACGACGACGGCCAGATGTGCACGCTGAACAACCCGTGCGAGGTCGACGCGAACGGCACCACGCACGCATATCAGGGGCAGAGCTACGGCGAGCAGACGTACTGGTTCACCACATGTCTGACATCGACCCGTACGATCGATTTGTCCATCTCGGGGTGTCTTCTGACCAAACCGGCAAGCTGACTCATCCGTTCGGACGAATCGCCGCAGGTCCGGCGGCCATTTGCCGCCGGACCACATTTCTCTGAATCGAATTGTCCAGACGCCCTTTTCACCTAATCGTGTTTGCGTTTTCGGCCGGACAAATGCCGCAATTTGCCTATGATCATCACATCGGGCAATACCGGATACGAAGAGGTGAATCGATGAATAAAGCAACTCGCATGCTGATGATGACCGGAATGGCAATCGTCGCGGGCGCGACGTTCAGCGCCGGCCCCGCGGCGGCCGCCTCGGCCTCGCCGGCGGCATCGGACAGCAAGGCCGCGACCCAGTCCGTCAAGCACGGCGACCGCTCCAAGATCGTCGGTGTTTACCGCGACCCGTTCACCTGCAACCGGATCGGCCGGTTCGGCGAGATGCGCCACCGGTGGGACAGCTTCCGCTGCATCCGCGTGCCGGGCGGCTTCCACCGCAGCAAGTGGGCGCTGCGGGTGAGCTGGGACCGGCACGGCGGGTGGGGCAACCACGGTGGCTGGGGCAACCACAACGGCCACAACGGCCACAACGGCCACGGTGGCTGGGGCGGCCACGACGGCCGGAAGAAGTACTGATCCTTCGCTCGGCACAGCGGGGCCGTCACCCTTCCCCCGGGGTGGCGGCCCCGCGTCGCATTTCGCGGCGATTTCGGCGATATCGCGGCCAATGAGGACTATTCCGGGCGGTGGAGACCAGGCCGCTGACGTACGGCCAGGCGCGGGTCACGGCGGGCCCTGAATAACCCTCAATCACCGGCAAATCCCCGGCCAATCACGCGCATTGACACACTTCGTTATTGGCCGGAAGATTGGGAGCGCTCCCATTCCCCTTTGAATCGCTCTTTGGAGAGCCATGCAGACCGCGATCCCCCGTCGCGTCGCGCTGGGCACAGCCCTGCTCGCCGCGACCGCCTTGGCGGCGCCCGTCCAGGTCGCCCACGCCGCCGACACCCCCGTCAAGGTCACCGTCAACGCCCGCGCCGGCCAGGCCACCGTCCCGGCCACCGCGCTCGGGGTCAACGACGCCATCTGGGACACCACGCTCGGCACCGACGCCGTCGCCGACCTGCTCGGGGCGGCCGGCGTCAAGATGATCCGCTACCCGGGCGGCTCGTACGCCGACATCTACCACTGGGAGACGCACACCGCGCCCGGCGGCTATGTCGCCCCCAACACCGACTTCGACACGTTCATGGCCTCGGTCCGCCGGACCGGCGCCGAGCCCATGATCATCGCCAACTACGGGACCGGCACCGCCGCGGAGGCGGCCGGCTGGGTCCGGTATGCCAACGTCACCAAGAAGTACGGCGCGAAGTATTGGACGATCGGCAACGAGAACTACGGCAACGGCCACTACGGCTCCTCCTGGGAGGCCGACGACCACGCCGACAAGAGCCCGGCCCAGTACGCGGCCGAGGTGGTCGCCTACGCCGACGCGATGAAGGCGGTGGACCCGACGATCAAGGTCGGCGCGGTGCTGACCATGCCGGCGAACTGGCCGGACGCGCTCACCGGCGAGGGCGACGCCGGCAGCTGGAACCAGGTGGTGCTGCAGGCGGCCGGCCCGCACATCGACTTCGTCGACGTGCATTGGTACCCCGGCGGCGGCAGCGCGGCCGAGGCGATCGGCAAGACGCAGTACCTGGACGACTCGATCTACCTGCTCCGCAACCAGATCAACAAGTACGGCGGCGCGAACGCGAGCAAGCTCGGGATCAGCCTCACCGAGCTCAACGTCGGCGTCGGGCAGAACACCCAGCCGGGCGCGATCTTCCTGGCCGACGCGTACAGCAGCCTGATCGCCAACGGCGTCTTCACCGTGCAGTGGTGGAACGTGCACAACGGCATCGGCACGCCGTCGACCGTGGCCGGGCAGGCCGACTACAACGACTTCGGCCTGCTCTCCAGCGGCACCTGCACGGCCGACGGCACGGTCTGCGAGCCACCGCTGAACACGCCGTTCGCGCCGTACCACGCGCTCAAGCTGATGTCGTCGTTCGTGCACCCGGGCGACCAGATGGTGCGCGCCGCCACCGACAACGCGCTGATCACCGCGCACGCGGCCCGCCGGCCCAACGGCGACCTCGCGGTCCTGCTGATCAACAAGGACCCGGACGCGGCCCACGACGTGGCCCTGGCCTACAGCGGCTACACCCCGTCGGCGGCGGCCCCGGCCGTGCTGACCTACGGCAACGGGGACACCGGCATCCACGCCGGCAGCGCGACCTCGCTGCCGCCGTACTCGATCACGCTGGTGACCATGCACCCGAGCGCGAGCAATGCCGCGGCCCCGAACGCACCCGGCGCCCCGACCGCCTCGGCGGTCACCGACCGCACCGCGACCATCTCGTGGCCGGGCGTCGCCCGCGCCGTGAAGTACGAGATCCGCCGGGCCAATGGCGCGATCGGCGAGCAGCTCGCCGAGACCGGCGGCACGTCGTTCACCGTGCGCAACCTGCAGCCGGGCAAGCGGTACACGGTCAACGTGCTCGCCCGGGACGCGGCCGGGAACCTGTCGTGGTCGTCGCCGCCGCTGACCTTCACCACCGGCGCGCCCGCCACCAGCACGTGCACGGTGAAGTTCGCCGACACCAACGACTGGGGCAACGGCTACATCGGGCAGATCGACATCACCAACACCGGCGCGGCGCCGCTCAACGGCTGGACGCTGAACTTCACCTGGCCGGCCACGTGGCAGCGGGTGGACAGCGGATGGAACGCGACCTTCACCCAGACCGGCACCGACATGCGGGTGACCAGCGACGCGACGCTCGCCGCCGACGGCGGGACGACCTCGGTCGGCTTCGTCGGCAGCTACAGCGGGCCGAACGTGCTGCCGGTGGCCTTCACCCTGAACGGAACGCTCTGCTCAGCGGGCTGAGTCGCTCTCGTGAGCCGGCCGGGGTCCTTCGCCACGGCCGGCTCGGGGGCGCTAGGAAAACCGCGCCAGCCAGGCGGCGGCCTCCTCGGCGGGGAGCGCGCGGTCGGCGGTGAGCTCGGGGACCATCAGCGGATACAGGCGACCGACGTTGTAGGCGCGGCTGTACGACGGTCGATCGAGGACGATCACCCGGCGGCCGTCGACCACGGGGATGTCGGCCGGGCGGCCCTCGGCCCAGATCGGGGCGCCGGACGCGTCGGTCAGGTCGAACTGGGTGCGTACGCCGCCCTCCGGCATCATCATGCCGTCGGTCGCCGCGGCGACCCAGGCCGGGTCGGGACGCTCGCCCGGGATGCGATCGTCGCCGATCAGGGCGGCCGCCAGCAGCACGTGCAGCTGGATGTTGTCGCCGACGCCGCTCATCGTCAGCTCGAAGACCCGGCCGCTCTCCCGGTGCGCCACCACCAGGCCCTCGTCGTCGAGCACGCGTAGCAGGCCGAGGAGCCAGGGCGCGTCCTCGGCGTGCTCGCTCATCGCGATCGTGGCGGCGGTGAGCCGGTCGCGCTGGGGCAACGCCAGGCGGCTGGGCTTCTGCTGCAACGGCAGCAGCAGGCTGGGAATCCAGTCGTTCACCGAGAACCAGGCCTGGGTGATCTGCCCGGCCTCCTCGACGCTGAGCCCGGCCGCCGGTGCCGCGTCGACGATCCGGTCGCGCAGCGCGCGGTACTCGTCGGCGTTCCGGGGCGCGGACACCTCGCCCAGCTTGTCGGCGAGCAGGCCGAACTGCGCGGCCGCCTCGAGCCCAGCGGCGACCCGGTCGACGAGCACGCCGAGCACCGGCAGCGGGTCGGCGCCCATCTCGACCAGGCCGGCCGCCAGCGTGGCCAGGAACCCGCCGTTGCCGAGCGCCACCTCGTCCAGGGCCGGGGTGAGCTTGCGCAGGCCGGCGCTGAGCTCGGCCGCGTCGGCCAGCGGAACACGGTCGACGACGGCGCGCTGGTTGCGAGTCGACTCGGGGCCGTCCAGCCGGAGCACGGCATCGGCCAGGTCGGCGCAGATCTCGGGCAGGGTGTGCGAGGGGCGTCCGATCACCGACGCATCGTAGACGCTGCCTCGCCGTCGCGCGGGCCTGTACATACACGGAAGGCCCGGCCCATGATGGGCCAGGCCTTCCCCGCGTGGGGTGGTCGACGGGACTTGAACCCGCGGCCACCGGGACCACAACCCGGTGCTCTACCAGCTGAGCTACGACCACCATCGCCGTGCGGGGAACTCGCCCCGCGGTGCCGGCCAATCATAGCCGCATCCTCGCGGGGGTCGTCGAGCGGGTTACCCGCGATTCCCCTACAGCTCGGCAGCGATCGCCTTGGCCTGCTCGACGTCCGGGCCCGGCAGCGGGACGAAGACCGTGCGGCGGTAGTACTCGAGCTCGCGGATGCTCTCGCGGATGTCGGCGAGCGCCCGGTGGGCGAGGCCCTTGGGCGGCTGGCCGAAATACACCCGCGGGTACCACCGGCGGCACAGCTCCTTGATCGAGGAGACGTCGATCATGCGGTAGTGCAGGAAGGAGTCGAGCGCCGGCATGTCGCGGGCGAGAAAACCCCGGTCGGTGGCGATCGAATTGCCGCAGAGGGGCGCGGTGCGGGGGTTGGGGACAAATTCCTTCACGTACGCGAGGACTTGCTCCTCGGCCTCGGCCATGGTGATGACCGAGCGCCGGACCTCGTCGGTCAGCCCGGATTTCGCGTGCATGTCGCGCACCACCGGGGGCATCGCGTCCAGCGCCTCGTCGTCGGCGTGGATCACCAGGTCGACGCCCTCGCCCAGCACGTTGAGCTGGGGGTCGGTGACCAGCGCCGCGACCTCGATCAGCTTGTCCTTGCCCAGGTCGAGACCGGTCATCTCACAGTCGATCCACACCAGAAGATCAGCCACGCCGACAGCCTACGCCCGCGTACGGCGTGTCGCTGTCACGTCTTGACCAGCCACCCGTCCGGGCACGACCCGCCCGGTGACGTGTTTTGTCCGCTTTCGGGGGAGGACTTCCCAGTTGGCCGCTTCACGGGATAAACTGGGCTTAACGGACGAAGCCCCCCTTCGGTTACTCCGTTCCCCCGGTAAAGGGCCCTCCGCGTCGGCAGCGCGGAGGGCCCTTTCGCGGTCTCCCGCACCGGGCACACCGGGAAGCGAGGTCGAAGTCGAACCTGATCAAGGTAGGCACGGCGGCGGATGCCGGCTCAGTCGTCGTCGGGCCGGGCCGGCGCGGCGCGGCGACGCCGGACGGGCTCGGGCGGGGCCGGCTCGACCGACGCGGAGTTGGTAACGGTTCGGCGGCGACGGCGCTGGGCGGAGGCAGCGAGCAACTCGGCGGCCTCCTTCTGATAGCTCGACAGCCGGGACGCGAGCCCGCCGACGGCCGGTTCGCTCGCGGCATCGGCCTTCTTGCCGGTCGCCGCCGAGCCGGACTTCGCGGCCGCAGAACCTGGCCGCGCAGCGGTCGACTTGGCCGGGGCCTTTTTAGCCGGGGTCGCCTTGGCCGCACCTTGGGCCGCCGGAGTCGCCTTGCCCGCAGTTCGGGTCGCCGGGGTCGCCTTGGCCGCACCTCGGGCCGCCGGAGTCGCCTTGGCCGCCTTGGCAGTCGTGCCGCTTTCCTTGGTGGACGTGCTGGCTTCGCTGCTTTTCGCCTTGGTGGCGCGGGCGCGGGTCGTCTTGGTGGGCTTGGTCGCGTTCTCCACCTTCCCCGCCGGGCCGACCGCCGACTCCGGCTCCGCCTCGACGGCTGCTGCCGGGTCGGACTGGGCCTCAATGGCGGCGCGGGCGGCCACGTTCTCCGCGGCCTTGCGCCAGGCGGCGGGCGCCGGCTTCCGAACGCCACCGGAAGCCGGCATCGGGCGCTGCGCCAAGGGAAAGTCGGGCCGCTTCCCGGCCGGTGCGGTCGGCCCGACCGCTTCGACCGATCCGCCGGGCTTGACCGCCTCGGCTGATCCGGCCGGCTCGACAGCGCCCACTGATGCGGCGGGCCCGGCTGAGCCGGCCGGCCCGGCTGAGGCGGCGGGCCCGGCTGAGCCGGCCAGCCCGGCTGAGGCGACGGGCCCGGCTGATGCGACGGGCCCGGCTGATGCCGCCGGCTTGGCTGATGCCGCCGGCTTGGCTGATGCAGCGGGCTCGGCGGGCCTGGCTGATTCGGTCGAGCTGGACGCGGATCCGGTGGCGGCCGGTCCACCGATGCGCTTGCCGCGGGCCATCGCGTGCATCACGGCCGACACCTCCTGCGTCCCCGAGGCCACTCGCATCGACGACGGCGTCGGGGCCGGCGGGATTCCGGTCACCTGCGGCGCGGGGTGCGACTTGGCGACGTCGTCGGGGGCGGCGCCGGATGACGCGATGATGGGGCTCGACTTGGGAGCGGACACCGGACCAGGGTCTTCGCGACCTGCCCCGGTGTCCGCCCCCGCGGCCTGCCGCGCCCTACTGGCGGTTAGGGGCGGCTCGGCGCCGGCGCTCGCGGTGGTCGCCGAAGCTGACGGCACTGCGGAGGCGGCCGGCGTGGCGGGCTGTACCTTTTCCGGGCCGGCGGACTTGGGGGGCTGGCCGGCCACGGGCGTCGCGAGGGAAGAGGCTTCCGCAGGTGACGAGGATTCTTCGCGTTGCACGGTAGCTCTTGCCGGGTTCGCCTTCCCAGCGGACGGGCCGAGTTCTGCGTCACCCGGCGCCCGCTCCTGCGCCGCGATGGATGCCCGGCCCAGCCCCAGAACGCTCGGGAACGGCGAGGACTCCTCGCCACCCGACCGCACGGAACCCGCCGACCGCGAACCCGCCGGCGTCGATTTGTCGGGCGTAGCCACGGAGGCGTCAACCGACGAACCGGTCCCGTCGCCGTCGCCGGAGCGGGTGCCGATCGTGACGCCGGCATCAGTGCCGATGGCTGCTACCGCCCGGCTGTCCTCGACGGGCTGATCCGCCGCGGCAGAGTCGGTCGCCGCGCCAGGTATCGCAGTGGCGGCAGGCGACGCAGTGGCGGCAGGCGACGCAGCGGAAGCAGGCGACGCAGCGGAAGCAGGCGCCGTGCTCGCGGTCGGCGACGCACCGGCGGCCGGCGCGTCGCGAGCCTGGGCAGGCGACGGGAACAGGGACGGTGCCGCCGGACCGTTGCCGGGCGCGGGCTGGCGGCCGACCCGCCGGGCGTCCGCCCTGGTCAAGCCGTTGGCGGCCCAGTCGGTAGCCTGGGGGCCGGTGACCATGGAGACGCGCTGCCCGGCCGTACGCGAATGCTGCATCGACATCGGGTCACGCCCAGCGGAAGCGGCCCCGGCCGGCTCGAACTCGCCTCTCGCCGCCCGCGCGTCGGCGATGCCCTTGCGGCGAGCCACCTCGGCCATCCGGGCCGCCGCCGTCGCCTCGGTCTCGCGTGCGCGCTCGGCGGCCGTCTCCGCGACCCAGGCGTCGACCGCCGAGGCGTGGAACATCGGCAGGTCGCTGGGCCCCGGGTTGCGGCGGCGGCTGCGTTCGCCACGGCGGCCGAAGATGGGGTCCGGCCCGGATGGCGGGTCGCCCAGTGGCAGGGACATCGGCCCAGGCACGGACGACTGCTGGATGAAGCTGAGCGGTTCCCCGGGCTTCGGCGACCGATCCGCGGAGGCACTCGCCGGCTCCGAGGCGCGCTCCCCCGAGCCGGCGGTGGCCAAAGCGGCCGAACCGTCGGCGAACCCGGCGGCGAAAGCGGCATCATCGCGCGAAGGCCCGGCCGCACCGCCCGGGATCGCCGTCGCCGCCGCGTACTCGGCCGCGTCGGGAGCGGCTCGCATCGTGACCGCCTCGGGGCCGGACAGGGCCGGCGTCCCGGCCGGAGGCCAGACGAACTGCGGTGTGGCCGGCGGCAGCGCCGCGGCCTTCTGGGCGTCGGCGAGCGTTCGGGGCCGGTGGGCGCCGCCCGGCCGGCCGGCGGTGAGCGCCAGCGGCAACGGCGTTCCGATCGCGGCCATGAGGTCCGGCACCTGACTGGGCTCGACCACGTAGACCACCTCGCGCCTTCGCCCGGGCCAGGCCAGGACGATCAGGCCCCCCATCACCAGCAGCGTGCCCAGGGTGAGCAGGCCCCACGTGCTGGAGTTCAGCCAGCCGGGGCGGATCTCGGCGCCGGCGGTCAGGCGCAGGCCGGGCTTGGCGCCGGGGTTCATCACCACCAGGCTGTACGGGCCGCCGGTCACCTCGCCCGGCGTCCAGGCCAGCTCGCCGTCGCCGGTGCGCAGCCAGAACGTCGCGCGGGCGGGGATCGTCTCGGGGGCGCGGCGGCCGCCCAGGACGGTGCTGGCGACGGGGAGGGAGCCGGTGCCGATGTCGACCTTGTCGACCGTGCTGTGCGGGACGCCGGAGAGGTACTGGTCGACGGCCGCGGTCGGGGCGATGCCGAGGAAGGCGGGGCCGTCCTGGGTGGCGGCCGTGACGCGCAGCTGGGTGTCGCCGATCCGGGTGAAGGGCGCGTCGGAGCGCAGCAGGCGATCGACGTCGGGTACCACGACGGCGTACCCGGGGGTGATCAGCCGCTGGAGGTCGCCGCCGAACGCGCCGCCCTGGTCGCGGTGCTGCATGGCCGCCCACAGCCCGGCGCCGGCCAGCAGCGATGGCAGGCCGATGGTCAGCAGCAGCATTCCGAGGATGGTGCGGAGCACCCGCATCAGCTTCTCCCCCTTCTGAGGCCGTACTGCGCCGACCATACAGATCCAAATATCCCCAAAGTGGTCAAATAGCCGCTAAATCGCTGATAGATATAACAACGCCCCGACCCGCATCGGCAGATCGGGGCGCGGGGCCGATCGGGTCAGGAAATGGTGGCGGTCATGGTCAGGGTCTGCTGATCGATGTCGCTCGTCCGCGCGGTGAACTTGAAGGTCCACTGGCCGGCCTGCGGCAGCGCGATGTCGCCCACGGCATGGAAGTCGGTGATCCGCAGCAGCGGGATCTCGATCGGCTCGATCCCCTTGGCCGGCAGCGCGGCCGTGCCGGTCCACTCGACGACGGTCAGCGGCTTGTTGTCGGGCGTGTACGCGTACAGGTGAATGGAGTTGTTGCCCACCGTGGCCGGGAAAATGTCCACCTGCAGCGCCATCGTGCTGCTCGTCAGCGTCTGACTCACCGTCGACGAGGTCGAGCCGGTGTCGGCCGCCTCGGCGGTGCGCGGCGGGGCGATCTGCACGAGCGCGGCCGTCACCCCCAGCACCACCGCGGTGATCGCGAGCTCGGCCGCGACCACCCGGCGCAGCCGGCCCGGCGACGACTCGGCCTGCCGGGAGCGGACCAGCCGCCGCGAGAACCACGCCACGCCGAGCACGCACGCGGCCAGCGCCACCTTGACCAGGATGAGCCGCCCGTACGTGCTGTCCACCAGCCCGCTGAGCGTGGACACCTCGATCAGCGCCTGCACCACGCCGGCCAGGATCAGCGCGCTCACCGCGGTCGCCGCCCAGCGCGACCAGATCGGCAGGATCGCCTCGAGCTCGCGCTCGCTGGCCCGGCGCAGCAGGAAGCCGACCAGCATCACCAGCCCGCCCAGCCACACCGACATGGCGGCCAGGTGGATCGCGTCGATCACCACCGAGACACCGGCCACCGGGGAGGCGGTCGGGTGGCCGGTGAGCGGCCAAGTGGCCAGTGCCGCGACGCCGAGCACGCCGAGCAGCGCCAGGTCGGTCCTGGACTCGCCCGCCCCGTTGCCGCGCAGCAGCGGCCGCAACAGGAACGCCGCCGCGGCGAGCACCCCCAGCCGCACCAGCATGACCGCGCCGAACGTGCTGCCGAGCACGTCGCGCAGGTCGCCGACGCGCACGTCGAACAGGCCGGTGCCGAGCGAATACGGCACCTGGAGCCAGATCGCCGCCAGCGTGCTGACCGTGACCAGGCCCATGCCCGTCCAGATCAGACGGGACGGCCCGCGGCGGCTCAGCCGGTGCGGCCAGAGCAGGGCGAGCACCAGCGCCGGCCCGACGAGCAACACCAGCCCGGCGTACCCGAGGTATTTGCCGACCGGGATCAGCGCCCGGACCACCGGATCGACCTTGGTGTCGTCGATCGTCGCCGACGGCGGCGTCGAGGCGGCGCCCACCGAATAGGTGATGCTGCCGCCGACCGGGTGGCTGTCCGCGGAGATCACCCGGAAACTCACCAGATAGGTTCCCCGGCCGCCGCCGGAGCGCAGCGGGACCGTGACCGTGTTGCCGTCCACCGTCGGGTCACCCTGGTCGGCGCGGGAGCCGTCCGGGCCGATCACCTGGATCTTGCCGTTGACCAGCTGGACCGACTCGCTGAAGGTCAGCGTCACCTTGTTCGGCGCGTCGGGCACGATCGTGCCGTTGCCCGGGTCGGTGGCGACCAGCGCGGCGTGCGCGCTGGCCGGCGAGGCGCCGAGCAGCACGCCGAAAAGCCCGATCAACAGGCCGGCGGCGCCCGCCAGCGCCCGGCGACGATCAAAGGTCATGCGCGCCATGCTCCACGATCCGGTCGGAAGTACCCACCGGCGGGTAGTCGCCGATGCGCCCCACATGGTTCCAGAAGCCTCCGACAATTCCGCTTCCCGTACCATCTCCGACCATGACCGAGGGCGAGAGCACCACGGAGCTGGCCAGAAGGGCCGGGGCGGGCGACGCCGCCGCCCTGGCCGAGTTCGTCCGGGCCACC
The DNA here is from genome assembly GCF_042664765.1 of Paractinoplanes rhizophilus. Lineage (NCBI taxonomy): Bacteria > Bacillati > Actinomycetota > Actinomycetes > Micromonosporales > Micromonosporaceae > Paractinoplanes > Paractinoplanes rhizophilus. The sequence continues at coordinate 45,500 of NZ_JBHTBJ010000032.1, forward strand.
CAGCCCGAGGTGTGGCGCTTCACCGCCGCCCTGGTCGACCCCGGCTCCGCCGACGACCTCACCCAGGAGACGTTCCTGCGGGCGGTCAAGGCCCTGCCCGGCTTCGAGGGCCGCTCCTCCGCCCGTACGTGGCTGTTGGGCATCGCCCGGCGCGCCTGCGCCGACCACCTCCGCGCGGTGGTCCGCCGCCGGCGGCTCGACGCGCGCCTCGCCGCCCAGGCCGTCACCGACCTGCCCGTGCCCGACCCGGCGCATCGGCTCGGCACCGCCGATCTGCTCGCCCGGCTCAGCGAGGAGCGGCGCACCGCGTTCGTGCTCACCCAGGTGCTCGGCCTGTCCTACGCCGAGGCCGCCGACGTCGAGGAGGTGCCCGTCGGCACCATCCGGTCGCGGGTGGCCAGGGCACGCGACGAGCTGGTGACCGCCGTCGCACAAGCGCGGGCCGTCTGAAAACCAGGGTAGGAAGTCCCTGCCGGTTCCCAGACAAAGCACAGGAGACTGAGGGAACCTCGGCATGGAGGACTTCGACTAACAGGGCGTGACGACGATGGAAACCAGGCAGTTGTCTGCCCGGATGACGGCTGCCTGGCCGTGGATCTCCACGGTGGCCCGGCTCGGCCTCGCCGCGGTCTTCCTGACGGCGGGCCTGCTCAAGGTGGGTGACCTGGCCGCCTCGGGGCGCGCGGTGAACGCTTACCGGCTGTTCTCGTACGACACGGCCAAGGTCATCGGAGCGGTCCAGCCGTTCCTGGAGATCGCGCTCGGCCTGCTGCTGCTGATCGGCCTCGCGGTCCGGCTCAGCGCCGCCATCGCCGCGCTGCTGCTGGTGATTTTCATCGCCGGGATCGTGTCGGCGTGGGCCCGGGGGCTGCAGATCGACTGCGGCTGCTTCAGCAAGGGCGGCGACCTCGCCGCCGGGCGCACCGCACAGTACGGCCTGGAGATCCTGCGCGACGTCGGCTTCCTGATCCTCGCCGGGATTCTGCTGGCGAAACCGCGTACCCGGTTCTCGCTGGACGGTCTGTTGATGGGAGAACGATGAGCAAGGGCAATCGGGGGCGGGATCGAGCGGCCGCCCGGCGGATCGTCGAGCAGCAGAAGGCGGCGGCCAAGCGCCGCCGGGTGACAATCTGGACCTCCGTGGCGGTGGTGGCGGTGCTGCTGATCGCCGGCCTGATCGGCTGGGGGGTCTACGCCAGCCAGTCCAAGAACGACGCGGCCGGCGTCGTCACGCCGAGCGTCGCGGTCGACGACGGCACCGCGTTCGCGCTCGGCACCGGGCCGGTCACGATCGACGTGTACGAGGACTTCATGTGCCCGATCTGCCATCAGTTCGAGAACGCCGCCGGCGACACGATCGCGCAGATGGTCACCGACAAGAAGGTCACCGTGCGATACCACACCGTCGCGATCCTCGACGACGCGTCGAACGGCACGAAGTACTCCACCCGGTCGGCCGGGGCGGCGGCCGCCGCGGCCGAGGGCGGCAAGTTCAAGGAGTACCACGACGCCCTCTACGACAATCAGCCCGAGGAGAACAGCGACGGCCTCAGCGACGCCAAGCTGATCGAGCTGGGCAAGGGCGTCGGGCTGGGCGACGACTTCGCCAAGGCGGTGACCGGCAAGACGTACGACGCGTGGGTCGGCAAGGTCACCGACACGTTCTCTGCGCGCGGCTTCAATGGCACGCCGACCGTCGTGGTCAACGGCAAGCAGGTGACCGGCCCCAACGGCTCGGTGCCCACCGCCGACGTCCTGACCAAGGCCGTGGACGCGGCCGCGGGGTGAGACGGCTCGCCCTCCCGGTGATCGTGGCCGGCGCGTTGCTCGGGCCGGCCACGCCCGCGTTCGCGCACGGCGGCGACGCGCCCGACGCGACCGCCTATCGCACGACGGTCACCGGGATCAGCACCCCCGAGAAGGGCCTGAGCATCCGCACGGTCGAGGCCGGGGCACGGCTCGAGCTCACCAACAAGACCGGCCACTCCGTCGAGGTCCTCGGCTACTCCGGCGAGCCATATCTCGACATCCGCCCCGACGGCACCTGGGAAAACGTGCGTTCGCCGGCGGCGTACCTCAATGCGACCCGGACCGGCGACAACCCGGTGCCCGCCGCGGCCGACCCCACCGCGCCGCCCAGCTGGCGCAAGCTCTCGTCCTCGACCACGGTGCGCTGGCACGACCGGCGCACCCACTGGCTCAGCGCCGATCTGCCGCCGCAGGCGGTTGCCGACCCGTCGCGCGCGCATCGCCTCCGCTCGTGGACGGTCCCACTGCGCGAGCAGGTGCGCACCTTCGAGGTCGAGGGCACGCTCGACTGGGAGCCGGCACCGCGCGCCTGGCTCTGGTGGATCAGCGCGGCGCTCGTCCTCGTATCGGCACTCGGCCTGCTCAGGCGGTGGTCCGGGGCCTTGCGGCCGGTCGCGCTCGCTGGGGCTTTCGCACCTTTCGCGTACGCCGTGAGCACCGCCCTCGACGGCGGCGCCCCGTCCCTCGTCCTCGTTCTGGCCGGCCTGCTCCCGCTCGCGGCGGTGTTCCGCCATCCGCCGTTCTACCTCGCCCTCGCCGGCGCCTGCCTGGCCCTGTTCGCCGGCTTCGCGCAGACCGGCGCGTTCGGCGCGGCGGTCCTGCCCACCGCGGGCCCGGCCGGGCTGTCCCGCGCCTTCGTGATGATCGCCCTCGGCGTGGGCGTCGCGATGGCCCTGACCGGCGTTCTCCGCCTGCGCGCGGCGCTGCCTCCGGGTACGCCGGAATCGTCGGCGGACCGGACTATCGTCATCGCATGACTGAGACCGCCCGACTCTCCGCCGGCGACGCCGCGCCCGACTTCTCGCTGCCCACCGACAACGGCGACCGGCTCACGCTCAAGGACCTGCGCGGCCGCAAGGTCATCCTGTACGCGTACCCCGCGGCGATGACCCCCGGCTGCACCACCCAGGCGTGCGACTTCCGCGACAACCTGGCCTCGCTGCGGGCCGAGGGCTACGAGGTGGTCGGCATCTCCCCCGACGCCCCGGCCAAGCTGGCCAAGTTCCGCGAGCGCGACGCCATCACGTTCCCCCTGGTCAGCGACGAGGACAAGAGCGTGCTGACGGCGTATGGCGCGTTCGGCGAAAAGCAGAGCTACGGCCGCACGCTGATGGGCGTGATCCGCTCCACCTTCGTGATCGACGAGAACGGCGTCATCGAGAAGGCGATGTACAACGTCAAGGCCACCGGCCACGTCGCCAAGCTCCGCCGCGACCTGGGCATCGACTGAGCGCCGCCGGGACCTCCGCCGGCCGGCTCGAGATCCGGGCTCCGCGGGAGGATTTTCCGCAGGTTCGCCCCCGATCTGCCGATCATTCCGGCAAGTCACTCCGACCGACAGGTCCCCCGTCCCACGGCGGCCGTCATGCGGCTTCGATCCGCAAGGCGGCCGCCGTGCCGGGCGGGCGGATGGCCGCGGACCGTCTAGACTCTTTTCAACGTTTGGCCCGGTGGAGCCAGATGCGGCGGGAGTGGCGTAATTGGCAGCCGCGCTGGGTTTAGGTCCCAGTGTCCGAGAGGACGTAGGGGTTCGAGTCCCCTCTTCCGCACCTCTTAGGTGAGCTCGCGGGCAAAGCCGTCCAGCAGCCAGCGCAGACCGCGCTCGAAGTTGTCGTCCTCGGGGCGGCCGGCCTCGAGCATGCGGGCCAGATGTGGATACTCCCCGGTCGCCACCAGCTGGGTCAGGTACGGCTCGAGCAGCCGACCCTGGCCGGTGCGGGCCTGCTCGTGCTCGCGGGACTCGCGGACCGCGAAACCGGTGCTGTAATCGGCGACCGCGGTCAGCAGGCGCCATTTCCACGCGTCGTCGGCGTCGAGCCCGTCCAGGGCGGCGATCGACTCCTCGCTGTGCCGCAGCATGTTGGGGCCGACGTGGCCCAGCACCGACCGGCGGGTGACCAGCTCGACCAGCCACGGGTGCCGCAGGGTCGTCGCGCGCTCGCGGCGGGCGATGGCGATCGTCGCCTCGCGCCAGTCGGACGGCAGCTCGCCGGCCGGCAGCGTCTCGGTGGCGACCTCGTCGGCCATCAGGTCGAGGAGGTCTTCCTTGCTCTCGATGTACGTGTACAGGCTCATCGCGCGGGCGTTGAGGTCGGTGGCGACGCGGCGGATCGACACCGCGTCGAGCCCTTCCGCGTCGGCGATCGCGACGGCGGCGCGCACGATCGCGTCGCGGCTCAGCGCCGTGCGCCGGCGCGTGCTCTCGCGGGCCCACACGGGGACCCGGCCCTGCTGATCGCCCATCGCGTTCACCATACACCGTACAAAAACTGATACAGCGTACGGCGAAGCGCTACGCTGTACGGCATGACCACGACGAAGTTCGACCCCGCTCTGCGGAACACGTCCGTGGTGGTCGCGCTCGGTGCGATCATGACGCTGATCGACTCCACGATCGTCAATGTCGCGGTGCACGTGCTCGGCCGCGACCTGGGCGCCCCGCTGGCGACGATCCAGTGGGTCCTCACCGGCTACCTGCTGGCCCTGTCAATGACGGTCCCGGTCACCGGCTGGGCCATCGGGCGCTACGGCGCCAAGTTGGTCTGGATCACCGCCCTGTCCCTCTTCCTCGCCGGATCGGTGCTGTGCGGCGCCGCCTGGTCGCCCGGCAGCCTCATCCTGTTCCGCGTGCTCCAGGGCGTCGGCGGCGGCCTGCTCGTGCCGGTCGCGCAGACGATGCTCGCCCGCCAGGCCGGCCCGCAGCGGATGGCCCGGGCGATGGCCGTCGTCTCGATCCCGGCCATGCTGGCGCCCGCGCTGGGACCGATCCTCGGCGGGCTGCTGCTCGATCACCTGTCCTGGCGCTGGATGTTCCTGATCAACGTGCCGGTCTGCGCGGCGGCGCTGCTGGCCGCCGTACGATTGCTGCCGCCCGAAACCGGTGAGCGCGAGCGGACCGACCTGGATGTCGCCGGTCTCGCCCTGCTTTCGCCCGCGGCCGCGCTGCTGGTCTACGGCCGCGTCGCAACGCTGCTGGCGGGTGTCGCGCTGCTGGTGGCGTTCGTCGGGCACGCGCTGCGGCGGCGCGAGCGCGCGCTGATCGACCTGCGGCTGTTCACCGACCGGCCGATGACGATCGCGGTGAGCGTGCTGTTCTGCTACTCGCTGGCGATGTCCGGCGTGCTGCTGCTCATCCCGCTCTACGCACAGGCGGTGGGCGGTCGCGGCGTGCTCGGCGCCGGCCTGCTGGTGGCGCCGCTGGGCGCGGGGGCGATCGTGACGATGGCGCTGGCCGGCCGGATCGCCGACCGGTTCGGCTCGCGGCGGCCGGCCCTCGCCGGCATCGTGCTGGTGCTGGCCGGGATGCTGCCGTGGACCCGGGTGGACGCCGGCGCGGGGTGGCCGCTGCTGATCGGGGCGGCCTTCGTGATGGGCCTCGGCCACGGCGCGGTCACGCCGGCGGTGCTGGCCGGCGCGTACCGGTCGCTGCCGAAGCCGGCGATCCCGCACGCGACCGTGGCGTCGACCATCCTCATCCGCACCGGCGCCGCCCTCGGCGCGGCGGTGATCAGCCTCGTGCTGCAGTCGCTTCTTCGCACTGCCCTTCCGGCGTCGGCGTTCGCGCACGGCTTCGGCTGGGCGCTCGGCATCACCGCGCTCGCACTGCTGCCGGCTCTGCTCATCCGCGACCTTCCCGGCCGCGATGCGGCGGGCCGCGCTCATCCGCGAGATTCATAAAGGCGCATGAAGTACGCATACGCCTCGTCGACCTCCTCCTTGGGCGCGCCGGCCAGCAGGTCCAGCAGCAGACCCCTGGTCACCGCCACACCGAGGCGCAGGGCGGCCCGATCGGGCGCCACGCCCAGCCGCTCGGCCACCACGGCCGCCTCCTCCAGCCAGGGCTCGGTGAGCGAATTGCCGAGCGTGGCCGGTGCGTCCCCGCCGGTAGACGGCGAATCCCCGCCGGCGGACGGCGCATCCCCGCGGAGGGACAACGCGAAGACCTCGAAGAACAGGCGCACGAACGGGCGCACCTCGGGGCTGGAGACCCGCTCCCAGACCGAGGCCATCACCTCGTGCGGATCGTCGCCGGCCAGGGCCGCCCGCTGCCGGGCCTCCATCGCCTCGACGATCGCGGCGAGCAGGCCCTCGCGGGAGCCGAAGTGGTAGATCAGCATCCGGTGGCTGGTGCCGACGCTCGCGGCGATCTCGCGGAGGCTGCGGTCGGCGAGGCCGTCCCGCGCGACGGCGTCCATCACCTTGGTGAGCAGGGTCTCACGGGAGTCGCTGGGCATGTACCAAATGGTACAGTCACCGTATGTATCGAGAGCACAGCACCGTCATCAACGCACCGGCGTCGGTCGTCTGGCGCCTCACCACCGACGTCGTGAAGTGGCCGACGTTCATGCCGACCGTCCAGCACGTCGAGCTCCTCACGCCGGGCGAGCTGCGGGTCGGCAGCTCGGCCCGGGTCAAGCAGCCCGGCCAGACCACCGCCGTCTGGACCGTGACGCGCATCGAGCCGATGACCGAGTTCACCTGGGAGACCCGGCGGATGGGCCTGCGCATGATCGGCCGCCACCTGCTCGCGCCCGCGGGCGACGGCATTCGCAACACCGTGTCCATCGAGGTCGTGGGGCGCGGCTCGGGCCTGTTCGCGCTCTTCTTCGGCGGCATGATCGCCCGGGTGATGCGGCAGGAGAGCGCGGCCTTCGAGAAGGCGGCGAGCCAGGTCAGCGCCGGCTGAGCGCCCGGACGAAGCCGGTGGCCGCGCTGACGTCGACGACCGCCAGGACCAGCGCGACCATCGAGCCGTCGGCCGCCGGGTGGAGTGCCGCCTGGCCCGCTTCGACGGGATCGCCGCGGGCCGCCGGGTCGGCGACGCCCATGGGGGTGATGGCGTCGCCGCCGGCGGCCGGCGGTCCGCGCGCACCCGGGTGGGGTCCGGTGCGCGGCGGGAGTGGGGCGCGGAAGCTGGAGTGATGCGAGCGAAGGGTCAGCCGCAGGCCTGGGCGGCGCCGGCGGCCAGGTCCACCGCCGGCTCGGCGGGCGGCAGCTCGACGTCCCCGGCAGGCGCGGCGACCGCGGTCGACTCCGCGGGGGCGCCCGCCGACGACACCGCCGGCGCGGCCGGCGATGGGGAGAGCGACGGGCTCGCCTTCTTCTTCGCGGACGACGGCGTGGTCTTGGCGCTGGACACACCGCCGCCGGACAGGCGAGCCGATGTCTTCTGCGTCGCGCCTGGCGACAGCTTCACGCCCGTGGCGACCGTGCTGTGGCCGTACACGTCAAGGATCTTGATTTTGAAGGGACCGCCGCCGGCGCCAGCGTCGATCACCCAGTAGTTGTAGTCCTCGCGGTGCGTGGATTTGCCGTTGACCGTGACCGACTTCAGCTGGTTGCCGTGGTTGTCGATCAGGACGGCCAGCCAGTAGCGCGACGACCCCTCCTTGACCCGCACGCTGATCGGGCCGGCGCCGACGCCCGTGACGGTCTTGTAGCTGATCGGGATGATCCCGTCGACCTCCGCGCCGATCTTCTTGAACGCGGTACGGCTCAGGTCGAGGTGACCGGCCGCGCATTCCGGGCACGAGTCGATGACCTTGACCCGCACCTTGCCCTTGGGCCCGGTGACGTCGAGGTACGTGCCGCAGGCCGCGCCCGCCGAATACTGCACGGGGCCGAGCGCCACGAAGAGGTCATCGGCCGGCGCCGACGGGAACGAGCAGTTGCCGGTGCCGCCGCCGAGGTCGTAGAAGGTGGCCTTGCCCGATTTGGCCGACGTGGACGGCGGCGCCGCGCAGGCCGAGCCGGAGTTCGTCAGCAGCAGCGTCACGCCGAGCACCGCGGCGAGGATCACGGCGCCGCCGGCGGCGAGCCAGCGGGGCGAGAGCAGACGAGATCCGGTCACGCTGAGGGATCCTTCGCGGCGCGACCGTTCCCGGCAACCTTCCTAAGACAGACCTAAGGGTCTTCACTCGATCAGCCGAATCTCGTCGTCCACACGCAGCGATCCCCGCGACAGCGGCGCCATGTTGATCGCGAAGAGCAGCCCGCTGCCGACCCGCCGGTACTTGCCCAGCGTGTGCAGCGGTTCCTTGCCCTTCTCGCCGGTCTCCTGGTCGACCGTGGTGACGACGCAGCGCGGGCAGCCCGGCCCGGCCCGGAACACCACGTCGCCGATCTGGAGCTTCGCCGACCGCGCCGACCACTCGTCCTCGGCCCAGGGCGCCGCCCCCGCCACGACGATGTTCGGCCGGAACCGGGTCATCGGGACCGCCTCGGGCAGCCACCCGTTGAGCGCCTCGAGCGACGCCTCGGTGGCCAGCAGCATCGGCCACCCGTCCGCGAAGCTGACCGGATCGCCCACCTCGTCGACGCCCCCGATCGCGCGGGACCCGGCGTCCGCCTGCCACACCAGCCGCGCCGGCCGCCCGAGGAACGCGCTGCTCCACTCGCTCTCGGCGATCCGCGCCGGGGTGGGCAGGTGGCTGCGGAACACCCGCACGAACTCCTTCGGCCCGTCCGCCGGCTCGTCGACCGCCAGCTCGGGCCGGCCCGGCGCCGCGAGCACCAGGCCGCCGGGCCGGTGCGTCACCCGCAACTGGGTGAGCACCGGACTCTCGCGCTGGGTGATCGCGACGCCGTCGGCGTCGACCATCGCCCACCGGCGATCGCCGGCGAGACCCCACGGTTCCACTTGCGCCACGTCGTGGTCGATCCGGTGGCAGCCCTTGACCGGGTACGTGTGAAGCGAGGCGATCCGCATACGCCTAGCGTCGCACGAGCCCGTGTCGTCAGTGCGCCGCGCCGTGGCCGAGCAGCGTGCGGCGCGGATGCTTGCTGACCTCCTCGGCCGACGACGAGTAGAGCAGGTGCGGGACGTCCCCGACCGGCTCGGCCGGCTGTTCGCCCGGGCCGGTCGGCTTGGCCGCGGCGGCGAACGGGCTGGGGGCGGCGCGGTCGGCGGCGGCCGGCTCGGCCAGGCTTCGGATCCAGTCGGCCCAGTCCCGCTGCTCGTCGGAGGTGAACACCTTGTACATCCGGCCGCCGAACGCCATCTGCTGCATGAACGGGCTGTCGCCGGGATTGCCGGGGATCACCTGCCCGCCGCGCTGCAGCGTGTCCAGCAGCTGCGCCGGCTCGTCGAACAGGTTGTTGGTCATTCCACCGCCGGCGGCGGCGTGGTTGAGGGCGCCGTACCGCCTCTTGTTCTCGATCATCTCGAGGACGCGGGCCTTGGCCCGCGACGGGGCGAGGAGCTTGTCGACGAGGTCCTGGCCGAGCGTGCCGGTGATCCGGAAAGCCACGTAGCCGTTCCAGATGCGCTGCCACTGCTGCTGGCGCACGTCCGGGTCGCCGAAGCGGGACAGGTACCGCTTGACCGCGCGCTTGGCGATCGCGCCGTGCCCCACGTCGGCGTTGTCGATCGCCACGTGCAGCCGGTAGTACGCCGAGTCGATCTTGAAGTGCTCGAGCAGCCGGGCCGTGGTGGCCAGCTCCACCGACTCCCATTCGAAGAACAGCGTCATGCCCAGCAGCTCGGGCAGGAACTGATCGGTGAACTGGGAGACGACCAGCTGGAACAGCGGCAGCGTGAACGACGCGTCGAGCAGGGTGGTGTCCTGCGCGTACTCCTTGCTCCGGATCGGCGCGGTGTTGATGCCGACGCTGGACAGCGTCTGCGTGTAGATGTTCGCGTGGTTCTGCGCCGGGTTTCCGGACCCCACCTCGTCGACCCAGATCTGGGTGAGGAAGCCGGTCAGGTCGTCGATCGGGCCGACGGTGGCGATGTTGCGCAGCCACACGCCGTCGGTCTGGTTGAGCGGGCCCGATTGCCGCACCCGGTCGACGGCGTCGGCGTACGTGCGGAACGACCGGTCATGCGCCGGGTCGTACGCGGCCACCCGGTCCACCAGATCCTGATAGATGCTGTCCAGACGGGCGTCGAAGGCGCGCTCCTCGTACGTGAACGGCTTGAGCTCGGTGTCGATCAGCGGGTCGTGCTGATACGCCGCCGCCGTGTCGATGAACTCGCGAGCCAGCTTCCAGGCCGTCGGCAGGAAGTCGGGATACTGGTGCAGGTTGAGCATGATGTGGAAGTAGTCGCGGTGCCGCAGGCCCGCATAGGGCGCCCGCTCGGTCTCCACGAAGACCCCGGTGCCGTTCCCGGCCGGCGTGACGAAGCCGAGTTGGGACCACTCGTTGACCATCTCGCGGTGCCTCCTGTCGAACCGTAGGCCCTCGCCGAGCGTGGTGGCCGGTGCGTCGCCGATGCCGCGGTCCCACCGCCAGCGCGGGAACGCGGTCGTGTTGATCGGCCGGCGCGGCGAGTTCCCCTCGGGGAACAGCACCTCGACCACGGCCGCGTAGTCCTGGTCGACGATCACGTCGTCCGGGCGCTGCGCCGGCCACCAGAAATGCCGGCAGTCGGTGAAGTCGGCCTGCCACGGCACGGCCATGTTCTCGGTCATGCAGCCGGGCGGCTGGTCGGGGCGGAAGCGGAACGGCGCGACGTAGCGGTCCTTCTCCCGGGCGCGCCGGCTCATCTCGATGCCGGGGAAGAACGGTCCGCCGACGCAGGCCTCGAGCGCGGCCCGGTCGAGCCGCGCGGGCAGATCCTCGGCGACCGGCGCCGGGCCGGCGGTGAACTGGCCCGCGATGAACTGGCCCTCGGCCCACCGGGCGAGGCGGCGGTATTGCAGCGGGGTGACCGTGAACCAGGTGCCCGGCCGGCCGGGCGTCGCGGTGCCCTCGTCGCCGGACAGCTGCGGCATGAAGGCGGGCGTGGCCTGCTTGCGGCGCGTCGCCTCGTCGGCCTCGTCGTGCGGCTGGCGGATCACCGCGAAGACCCGGCGCCGCGCCTTGGCGCCGCGCTCGCCCGGATCGCTGAGCAGGGCGAGGTGGTCGGCCTCGAGGAAGTCGCCGACCCGATCGACGCCGTCGCCCAGGTCGACGGCGCGGCGGTGGCCGCGGGTGGCGGACTGGTTGACCCACTGATAGCCCATGGCGCGGGCCAGCAACGGGAGGATGTCGCGCTCGAAGACGACCTCCTTGCGCTCGGCCAGCAGCCCGCGTTCGACGGCCGCGTTCTCGGCCACGTCGTAGAGGGTGACCAGGTTGCCGACCGCGGGCGCGAAGTCGGGCGGCGCGACCACCACCCAGGCGGGGCGGACCTCCACCTCCCGGCCGTCGACCCGCACCACCGCGCCGACCGGGCCGTCCGAGGTGTCGTCGTGCCAGCCGTCGTTGTCGGCGAAGCTGGGCAGATCCTGGTCCTGCGGCACCGAGGCGGAGTGGCCGAGGCCGCCGAGCACGATCAGCCGGCCCTCGTCGTCGGTGCGCAGCTCGCCCAGCGGCACCCGGGCGCCGCGGAACGTGCCGGTGTCGAAGGGGTCGCTGCGGGCCTCGCGGCCGGTGACCGTACGCGGGCCGGGGTCGATGACGAGCGAGTCGCGATCGTCGACGCCGGCGTTGCGGCGGCCGCCGCCGGTGAAGCGGTCGGCGGCGCCCTTGCGGTTGACCAGGTGCACGGTCCACTCGATGGTGGTGGCGTCGTCGGCGGTCAGCTCCCGGACGAGGACGTCGCTCTCGTCGTACGCGAAAACGCGGAACCGCACCGCCTGGCGCTTGACCCACCCGTTCTTGTCCTTGTAGGACGCCGGCGCCTCCTCGGCGCCGGGTTGCTCGGGACCGAGGAAGTACTCGTCGGGGCTGTCGCCGACCCGGGCCACGCCGATGGCCGGGTGGATGGCGCAGTACGCGATCCGGCTCATGTCTCACACCTCAGTCGAAACCACGGGTCGGGCGAGCTGAGAGATCTCTCAGTTCTGCGCGACGAAAACACTTAGGGCCCGCTTGTCACGGGCCACCCGGACGGCCGCGGCCGCGTTCACCCGGCCGTAGCCGTAGCGCGTGCTGTGCCCATCCTCGTCGTATTCGCCGGGGTTGTCGTCGATCCGGTCGGCCGACTCGCGCAGCACGTCCTTGACCTCGTCCCAGCGCAGCTCGGGGTTGGCCGCCAGGATCAGCGCCACCACCCCGGCCACCCCCGGGCAGGCGCTGGACGTGCCGCCGAACGAGTTGGTGTAGTCGCCCGCCGCGTCGCCGGCCGAGTCGTCGCCGATGTTGTAGCCCTCGCGTCCGCGCCGGTCGGTGGTCCAGATTCCCGGGGTCCGCGACGGCGAGCCGTTGCTGCTCGGGAAGCTGCACCAGATCGCCTTGCCGTGGTCGCTGTACCGGCTCTGCCGCCCCTGGTCGTTGCAGGCCGCCACCGCGATCACCTGGTCGCAGGCGGCGTACCCGTCGTTGTCGACGCTCTCGGCGCCGTTGCCGGCCGCCCAGGTGATCACGCAGCCCTTGCCGCCGCGGCCGCGCTCGATCGCGTACTCGATCGCCAGCCGGGTGTTGTCCTGCAGCGGCACGACCTGGTTGTGCACCGGGTCGGTCGGATCCCACCAGTTCCCGTCGGACGGGCCCCAGCTGCACGAGATCACGTCGGCGCCGTGGTCGACGGCCCATTTGAACGCGTCGGCCTCGTCCTGCGAGCCCAGCCCCGACACCAGCCGCACCGGCATGAGCCGCGCCCCGGGCGCCACCCCGGACGCATGGTCGACGCCGTCCGCGCAGGCCACGCCCGCGCAGGCGGTGCCGTGGTTGTCGCCGTCGCCGGGCCGCGGGTCGGCGCCGCGCGGCCGGCTGGCCGAGAACGGCGCGACCACCTTGCCGGCCGACGCGAACTCGGGATGAGTCACGTCCATCCCGTCGTCAATCACACAGACGACCACGCCCTCGCCCCGGGTCTCGGCCCAGGCCGCCACCACGTTCGCGTGCGCCACCACGTCCTGCCCGTCGATCACGGCCGGGCCCAGGTGCCACTGCTGCGGCGCCATCGCCCGGCGGCTCACCTCGCGCACCAGCTCGGGGTGGCACAGGTCGACGTCGTCGCGGTCGAGCAGCCGCTCGGCCAGCGCGAAGACCTCCCGCCCGGTGCCGGCCGGCGCGCCGGCGAAGTACGCGTTGGTGGCGGTGCCGACGGTCCGCTTAATCGTCAGGCCGGCCTCGGCCAGCACCGCCGCGCACTGCGATTCCGGCAGGTCGTCGCGAAACTTCACGAACACGTTCTCGGTGTAGACGACCGGGGCGCCGAACTGGTCGCGCAGGCCGCGACCGGCGAACTCGATCTCCGGGTCCTCGTTGAGCACCACGGCGATGTTGGGGGCGTCGCCGACCGGGGAGGCGTACACGCCCACGCCGGCCTCGGGGAAACCGAACAGCGGGGTGAGCCTGTCCTGGGCGGAGCGGCTGGGAGACGACAGCGGAGAGATGTCGTGCCGGGCGCCGCGGCGTACCGAGCGGACGACCACCAGGTCCTCGTTGTCCTCCAGCTCCAGGCGGAACCCGGAGCTGCCCCCGAATCGGCAGCTGAGCATGGCACGCACTCCTTCCGTAGGGCTCTCATGTGAACACCCCGCTGTGGAAGTGACAGCCTGATTCGCGACAGACTGGCGCAGTGAAACCTGACCGGGTGGTCGTGCTCGGCTGCGGGCCGGCCGGCGCGGCGGCCGCGATCACCCTCGCCGCCCGCGGCATCTCGCCGGTCGTTGTCGATCCGCGTCCGCCGGTCGAGTGGCAGCCGGGCGAAGGGTTGCCGTCGGCGGCCAACGCCCTGTTGCGCAAACTCGGCGTCTGGCCCGCGTTCCAGTCGGGCGGACACCTCGCCGGCGGCGGTTTCCTCTCCTGCTGGGGCTCCGACGAGCCCGCCTTCCGCCCCGCGTTGCTCGATCCGCGCGGGCCGTCCTGGCAGCTCGACCGGCCCGCCTTCAACCGGATGCTGATCGCCGCGGCCGGCGCCCCGCGGGCCCACCGGATCACCGAGGTCCGCCGCGACGGCCGGCAATGGATCGCCGGGCCGCTGGTGGCCGACTTCCTGATCGACGCGACGGGCCGGTCGAGCGCGCTGGCCCGGCTGCTCGGCGTGCCCCGGCGGGTGCACAGCCGGCTGGTCGGCATGGTCGCGCTGCTGCCCGATCCGTCGCCCGCGTCCGCGGCGAGCATCGTCGAGGCGACGCCGGACGGCTGGTGGTATGCCTCCCGGGTGCCTGGCGACCGGCTGGTGACGGCGTTGTTCACCGACGCCGCCTCGGCCCGGGACATCTCGCCCGGCCGCTGGGCGGCCCTGCTCCGATCCACCGCGCAGGCCGGGGCCCGCGCCGGTGACTTCGATCCCCCGGTCGGGATCAAGACCGTCGCGGCCGGGAGCTCGGCGCTGACGCGATGCGCCGGTCCCGGCTGGGTCGCCGTCGGGGACGCGGCCTGCGCGCACGATCCGCTCTCCGCCCGCGGGCTCCACGACGCGCTGTCCGGGGGGATCGCGGCGGCCGAGGCCGTCGCGCTGGGCGATCCGGCGGCAATTGACGCGTACGCCCGGCGAGTGGCCGCCGAATACCGCGCCTACCTCGACGACCTCGCCTGGTTCTACCGTCAGGAGAAGCGGTTCCCCGATTCGGCGTTCTGGCGGGCGCGCTCAGGCCAGGTGTAGCCGGTGGGCGATCGCCGCCGCCTCGACCCGGTTGACCGCGTTGAGCTTGGCCAGGATGTTCGACACGTGCACGCTGGCGGTGCTCTCGCTGATGAACAGCGCGCGGGCGATCTCGCGGTTGCGCCGCCCCTCCTTGAGCAGCGCCAGCACCTGCACCTCGCGCTCGGTGAGGTGGAACGGGTGCTCGGGCTCCTCGGCCGGCGCGGCCGGCTGCGCGCCCAGGTCGATCCGCGCCCGGTCGGCCAGCGCGGTGATCTCGCGCCGCAGGGCCCGGGCGTCGAGCCGCTCGGCGGTCTCGCCGGCCGCCCGGAGCACCTCGGCGGCGCGCTGGTCCCGCTTGCGCACCAGCTCCTCGGCCTCCCGCCAGCGGGCGTACGCCGCCGGGTAGGGCCGGGCGAGCCGGTCCCAGCCGGCCGCGACCTCGCCCCAGGCCTCGGGGTACGGCTCGCCGCCCAGCAGCCGGGCGAACTCGGCCTCGCCCATCGCGGCGTCGACCGCGGCCTCGGGGAACGATTTCTGGCGTACGCCCATGCCCTGCCACAGCGAGCCGGCGCGGTCGCGCAGGGCCGTGCCGTGCCGCAGCACCTCGGCGAGGTCGGCCCGGCCCCGGGCCCGGCGGCGCTCCGCCTCGTCGGCCTCGATCCGCAGGCCCAGCACGCACAGCGCCACCGCCTGCTGGTCGTCGCCGTGCGCGCCGACCACCTCCAGCCCCGCCTCGACCTCGGCACGGGCCGTCTCGTAGTCCTCCTGCCACATCGCGTACGCCGCCGCGGCCGCGTGCACCAGGCCGTGGTCGAGCGGGTCCTCGTCGTTCTTCAGCTGCTCCTGCGCCTGCTTGAGCTGCTGGGCCGCCTCCTCGGGGCGGCCGCGCGCGGTGCCGAGCTCGCCCAGCACCACGAAGGTCATCAGGGCGCGCGCGGCCGCGTGGTGGCTGGCCAGCAGCCGGTCGGCGACCTCCTCGGCCTGCCGCCAGCGGCCGTTGCGATACAGCACCAGCACGATCGAGTCGAGCATGTCGATCATCGGCGGGAACATCAGCCCGAGATCCATGCTCCAGCGCAGCGCCTCCTCGGCGGTGGCGACCGCGTCGGCCGACCAGCCGATGAAGTCCAGCGCCAGGCTCAGGTGGTTGTAGGTCAGGCAGATGTTCTCGACGTCGTCCTCGTCGCGGGCGACGCGCAGCGCCTCCCGCATCCGGCCGATGCCAGTCTCGGGCTCGCCGTGCATCGCGAAGTGCCAGCCCGAGGTCTTGAGGCCGAGCACCTCCTCGCGCTTGCGGCCGGCCCGGCGGGCCAGCGTCAGCGTCTCCTCCCAGAGCGGCGCCGAGTCGGGGTAGAGGCCGCGGACCGACAGCGAGTTGGCCAGCGCGGCGGTGACCCGGGCCCGCTCGGCGAGCGCGTCGCTGGTCGCGAGCAGGTGATAGGCCTTGGTGAAGGAGCGCAGCGCGCGAGCCCCGTCGACCCGGTCCATGTAGGTGCCGAGCGCTTCGTACAGCAGCGCCCGGGCCACCACGTCCTGGCGCGGGATCGCCGCGAGGGCCTCCTCCACCAGGCGTACGGCGGTCTCGTGCTCGCCCGCGTCGTGGGCGCAGCGGGCCGCCGCCGCGAGCAGCTCCGGCCGGGTCAGACCGGCCTCGGCCGCGTCGTCCACCTCGTCCCACAGCTCGATCGCCCGGGTGAAGTACGTCAAGCCCTCGCGGAACGCGCGCACCTCGGCGGCGGCCCGGCCGGCGGCGATCACGGCGGCGAGCGCTTGGGGCAGGTCGCCGGTGGCCTCCCAGTGGGCGGCGATCACGGCGGTGGCGGTCGAGCGCGGCCGGTCGCCGAGCTGCGGGCGCTCGGTGAGGGCGGCGGCGACCCGGGCGTGCAGGCGGGCCCGCTCGCCCGGCAGCAGGCCGGAGTAGACGGCCTCCTGCGCGAGCGCGTGGCGGAAGCGGTAGGCGTTGCCGGTGTCGGCCTGCAGCACGCGGTTGGCGGCCAGCTCGCGCAGGGCGGCCAGCAGCGGCTTCTCCGGCAGCTCGGCGACGGTGGCGAGCAGCGGATAGCCGATCCGGCGGCCGATCACCGCGCAGACCTGCAGCACCGCCTGCGCGTCGGCCGAGAACGTGCCGACCCGGAGCAGGACGACATCGCGGACGCGGGCCGGCACCTCCTCGCCGATGCCTCTCGCCTCGAAAAGCTCCTCGGCGAAGTAGGCGTTGCCGCCCGAGCGGTCGGCGATCTCGTCGACCACCGCGACCGGCAGCGGGTTGCCGGCCAGCTGGGTGAGCAGCAGGCTCAGATCGTCGGCGCCGAACGGGGCGAGCGCCAGGTGGGTCATGAAGACGCCGCGCAGCAACTCGACCAGCGCGGCGGGCAGCGGGCCGGCCGCCGGCTCGTCGTCGCGGTACGTCACCAGCAGCAGCACCCGCTCGCGGCGCAGCGCCACGGTCAGGAAGCTCAGCAGATCGAGCGTGGACTGCTCGGCCCAGTGCACGTCCTCGACCACGAGCAGCACCGGCCCCTGCTCGGCGAGCTGGCCGAGCAGCGCGAGGAAGACGTCGAACAGCCGGGCCTGACGCAGGCTTGCGTCGCCGTCCGGCGCCTCGGGCGCGTCCGCGGCCTCCGGCCAGAACATCCGGTCGAGCATCGCGAAGCGCGGGCCGGCGAGCTCGGCCAGCGACCCCGCGGACCGGTCACGCAGGAAGCGGCGCAGGGCATCGAGGATCGGACCGTACGGCAGGCCGCCCGAGCTGATCCGGAACGAGGAGCCGGCCAGCACCTGGCCGCCGCGCGCCAGCACTCGCTCGATGCATTCCTGCACGAGACGTGTCTTGCCGACGCCGGCTTCACCGGAGATCAGAAAGCCGGCGGCCTGGCCCTGGCCGACGTCGTCCCAAGCCGCGCTGATCTCGGCGAGCTCAGCATGCCGTCCGACCAAGGGGGAGAGTCTTCTCCGCCGCACGCCGTGGAGTATGCCAGCGCGGGCCAAATCCGGACATCGACTTTCTCGGCGGTCTCGCGCCTAAGCGTACGAGCCGCGAGATCTTAGGGGTTTGCCGGAGGCCTTAGAAGCGTTCCGGGGTCACCCTCGTTGTCGGAAACCCAACAGGGAGGTCCGTCATGATCGACCACATCGGACAAACCGGTCCGCGCCGGCGTCAGGTGGCCGTGCTCTTCGCCGACATCTGCGGTTTCACCCGGCTGGTCGAGAGCGTCGAGCCGGAGGCGGTCTACCGGATCATGCGCCCGCTGCTCGACGAGCTGGTCGCCCGCGTACACGAGCACGGCGGCGAGATCCAGCAGGTGCTCGGCGACGGTTTCATGGCCGTCTTCGGCCTGCGCGGCGCGTACGGCGACGAGACCGAGCGCGCGACGGCCGCCGCCTGCGCGATGCTGCGCGGCGTACGACCCGGCCGCCCCGAGATCCACGTGGGCATCGAGTGCGGCGAGGTATTGGTCACCCGATCATGGGAACCGGCCGGCTTCGGCGTCTGGGGCCGCGCGGTGAACCTGGCCCAGCGCATGTGCGGCGTGGCCGGCCCCGGCGAGCTCGTGCTCGGCCCGGCCGCATACGCCCGATCGGAGCACCTGGCCGCCCCGGCGACGGCGGCCTCGGTGCGGGTACGCGGAGTGGCGGATCCGGTGGCGGCCCACCGGGTCGTGGTGCTGCCCGCGATGGCGGCCGCCCTGCCGGTCGCCGCATAGACCGGATGGGCCGCCCTTCCCGCCGGACCGGGGGTGCCGACGGGCGGGCGGCCCATCCCTCACACCCGCCGTGGGCGGTGGTCGCGGCTCCGCGGCGGCGCGGCGGGGTCGCGGCGGCGCGGCGGGACCGCACGGTGGCGCTTCAATTGCGGGCGTCGCATCCCGACCACCCTTGATGTGGAAGCTCGGCCACGTTTGAGCGTGCCTTGACCGATCCCGGCTTTGCTCTGCTTCCTCCGGGGAAGCGCTGACCCGTAAATAGCCACCCCTCAAGCGCCCGAACGGGTGACGTGCCCGCCGCCCTCGTATTTACAGCGCCACGGCAGCCCGAAGGGGCGCGGACAGACTTTGCTCTGCTTACTCAGGGGAAGCGCTTTGCTCTGCTTCCTCCGGGGAAGCGCTTTGCTCAGCTTCCTCCGGGGAAGCAGTTTGCTCTGCTTCCTCAGGGGAAGCACTTTGCTCTGCTTCCTCCGGGGAAGCACTTTGCTCAGCTTCCTCAGGGGAAGCACTTTGCTCTGCTTCCTCCAGGGAAGCACTTTGTTCTGCTTCCTCCGGGGAAGCACTTTGCTCAGCTTCCTCCGGGGGAGCGCTTTGCTGTGCTTCCTCTGGGGAAGCAGAGCAAAGCCCGGATTCCCTCTGGTAAGCACGGGCACTGGGACGAGGTGGTTGCGGCGGAACCAGCCGATTTGACCCGGGCGATCGCCTGGCCGGCGCGTCTGCGGGAAGCGTGATGTTGGATGGCTTGATGGTCGCTGATCAGTCGGTGGAGATCGACGGACGAGTTCTGCGGTACTGCCTGCACGGACCCGCTGACGGGTTTCCGGTCGTCGCGCACAACGGCACACCGAGCACTCGCTTCCGGCGGCCCGACCAGATCGCGGTGATGCATGAGTGCGGCGTACGCGTACTGATGGCCGACCGTCCCGGATACGGAGGCTCCACCCGCCGCCCCGGACGCAGCGTCGCCGACGTTGCCGAGGACGTCCGAGCGCTCGCCGATGCCCAAGGCTGGGAACGCTTCGCTGTCTTCGGTGGCTCCGGCGGCGGCCCGCACGCGCTGGCCTGCGCCGCGCTGTTGCCCAAGCGGGTGATCCGATGCGCCGTGCTTTCCGGGATCATGCCGCCCGAAGATGCGGAACCCCCCGACGAGCAGACCCTCCGCCCCAAACTTGAGCAGATCAGCCGCGACATCATGGCGAAGGTCGCTGCCGGCGGCCCAGAGATGCAACCTTCCTGGACAGCTACGACGGCTGGGTCGACGACCGAATCGCCCTCGCGCACATCCCCGGGGCGCAGGGACACCACTACGACGGCGGACACGTGCCCGGAACCGGCACATTTCGGGAGATCTTCGACTGGCTCCGCGCATCCGGTCCGGGCGAACGGGGAAACGGTCCGGGCGAACGGGGAAAGTGGCATCGGGCCGGTCTGGCGTTCTGAAAGTTTTTATGCATAAGCTGCTCACGTGAATGGAGACGCGGCGAGGACGGTGCTCGACCTGTTCCACGGCGCGCGGCTGACCCCGACGCAGCGGCGCATCGCGCACAGCCTGGTCGAGCATGCGGCGAAGGCGGCGTATCTCTCGGCGGCCGAGGTGGCCGAGCTTGCGGGCGTGAGCCAGCCGTCGGTGACGCGGTTCGCGATGGCGCTGGGCTATGAGGGCTATCCGGCGCTGCGCCGCCGGCTGCGTGAGCTCGCCGGGGACGCGCCCGAGACGGTGGCCGGGGGCAACGCCATGCAGCTCGCGGTGCGGGCCGAGGCCGAGCATCTGGCCCGCCTGCACGACCAGCTGGCCCGGCTCGAGGACGTGGAGCGGGCGGCGCGGCTGCTGATCGACAGCCGGCCGCTGCCGGTGCTGGGTCAGCGGGCGGCGGCGCCGCTCGCTGGGTATTTCGGATACTTCGCGGCCAAGGTGCACCCGGACGTCCGGGTGCTCGACTCCGGCGGCACCCCGCTGCTGGACCGGATCGACCAGGCGCGGGCGGCGGGCGCGGGCGCGCTGCTCGCGGTGGTCCTGCCCCGCTATCCGCGGGAATCGCTCGAGGCGATCGCGGAGGCCAAGCGGGCGGGGTACGCGGTGGTCGCGATCACCGACTCGGCGGTGAGCCCGGTGGCCGACCGGGCCGACGTGGTGCTGCCCGCGGCGGTCGGCACGCAGCTCGTCTTCGACCTGCACACCGGGCCGATGGCGATGGCCATGGTGCTGCTGCAGGCGATGTGCGACGCGGCGCCCGAGCCGGTGCAGCGCCGGCTGGAGGAGTTCGAGGCCACGGCCGCCCGCCGGCATGTTTTTCTGGCATAGGGAGGGGACGACGATGTCCGAGATCCGGGCCGCGCGCGGCACGACGTACACCGCAATGGGGTGGCCGCAAGAAGCCGCCAAGCGGATGTTGATGAACAACCTCGACCCCGACGTGGCCGAACGGCCGCAAGACCTAGTTGTGTACGGGGGGACCGGCCGGGCGGCCCGCGACTGGCCCTCCTTCCACGCCATCGTGCGCGAGCTGGACGTGCTCAAGAACGACGAGACGCTGCTGGTGCAGTCGGGCAAGCCGGTGGGCGTGTTCCGCACGCACGAGTGGGCGCCGCGCGTGCTGATCGCGAACTCGAACCTGGTGGGCGACTGGGCGACCTGGCCGGAGTTCCGCCGGCTGGAGAAGCTGGGCCTGACCATGTACGGGCAGATGACCGCGGGCTCGTGGATCTACATCGGCACCCAGGGGATCCTGCAGGGGACGTACGAGACGTTCGCCGCGGTGGCCGCGAAGCGCTTCGGCGGCACCCTGGCCGGCACGCTCACGCTGACCGCGGGGTGTGGCGGCATGGGTGGCGCGCAGCCGCTGGCGGTGACCATGAACGGCGGCGTCTGCCTGATCGTCGACGTCGACCGCACCCGGCTGCAGCGCCGGGTCGACACCCGGTATCTGGATGTCATCGCCGACGATCTCGACGACGCCATCCGTCGGGCCCGCGCCGCCAAATCGGAAAAATCCGCTATTTCCATCGGCGTCGTCGGCAACGCGGCCGATGTCTTCCCCCAGCTGCGGATCAAGGGTGTCGAGATCGACATCGTCACCGACCAGACCAGCGCGCACGACCCGCTGAGCTACATCCCGATCGGTGTCGACATCAACGACGCGGCGGAATTCGCCCGGACCAAGCCGGAGGAGTTCACCGACCGAGCGCGGGCTTCGATGGCGAGGCACGTCGCGGCCATGGTCGGCTTCCTGGACGACGGCGCCGAGGTGTTCGACTACGGCAACTCGATCCGCGGCGAGGCCAAGCTCGGCGGGTTCGAGCGAGCCTTCGACTTCCCCGGCTTCGTGCCGGCGTACATCCGCCCGCTGTTCGCCGAGGGCAAGGGCCCGTTCCGCTGGGCCGCGCTCTCCGGCGACCCCAAGGACATCGCCGCCACCGACAAGGCCGTCCTCGACCTGTTCCCCGAGAACGAGGCGCTGGCCCGCTGGATCAGGATGGCCGGCGAGCGGGTCGCGTTCCAGGGCCTGCCGGCGCGCATCTGCTGGCTCGGCTACGGCGAGCGCGACAAGGCCGGCGTCCGGTTCAACGACATGGTCGCGAGCGGCGAGATCAGCGCGCCGATCGTGATCGGCCGCGACCACCTCGACGCCGGCTCCGTCGCGTCGCCGTACCGGGAGACCGAGGCGATGCTCGACGGCTCCGACGCGATCGCCGACTGGCCGCTGCTCAACGCGCTGCTCAACACGGCCAGCGGCGCGTCCTGGGTGTCGATCCACCACGGCGGCGGCGTCGGGATCGGCCGCTCGATCCACGCCGGCCAGGTCTGCGTAGCCGACGGCACGCCGCTGGCCGGCGAGAAGATCGAGCGGGTCCTGACCAACGACCCGGGCACGGGGGTGATCCGGCACGTGGACGCCGGATATGATCCCGCGGCGGCGGCCGGCGTGCACATCCCGATGAAGCGATGAGCGAGAAGGTCTTTTCGGCCCTGTGGGCCGAGATCGAGTCCATCGGCCGGGTGTCGAGCGGCGGCTACATGCGGTACGCCCTCGACACGCCCGAGCTGGTGCTGCGTGACTGGTTCCGCAATCAGGCCGACCGGCGGGACATGCCGGTCACCGACGACGGCAACGGCAACCTGTTCGCCTGGTGGGGCGATCCCTGGGGGCGGGGCGCGGTGCTGACCGGATCGCATTTCGACTCGGTTCCGCACGGCGGCGGGTACGACGGACCGCTCGGCATCGTCAGCGCGTTCCTGGCCGTCGACCAGCTCCGGGCGGCCGGGCACAAGCCATCGACGCCCGTCGCAGTGGTCGCGTTCGTCGAGGAGGAGGGCGGCCGGTTCGGGCTGCCCTGCCTCGGCTCGCGGCTGCTGACCGGCGCCATCGATCCGGCCAAGGCGGCCACGCTCACCGACCGTGACGGGATCACGTACGGAGAGGCACTCGGAGCGACGCCGGCCGGGCCGCTGCCGGGGCTCACCGGCCGCATCGGCGCGCTGGTCGAGCTTCACATAGAGCAAGGACGGCAACTCGAGGTGCCGGTGGGAGTGGCGAGCGCGATCTGGCCGCACGGCCGCTGGCGGTTCGACTTCACCGGGCACGGCGACCACGCGGGCACGACCCGGATGGCCGACCGGCGCGACCCGATGCTGACGTTCGCGTACACCGTGCTGGCCGCCAACAAGGAGGCCCGGCTCAACGGGGCGCACGCCACGATGGCCCGGGTCGAGGTCGAGCCGAACGCCACCAACGCGATCCCGTCGCTGGTGCGCGGCTGGCTGGACGCCCGGGCGGCGGACACGGCCACGATGGACGCGGTGGTCGAGGCGGTGGTGAAACGGGCGACCGAGCGGGCCGGCCGGGACGGCACCGAGGTGGCGGTGACGGCCGAGTCGCTGAGCGCCGAGGTCACCTTCGACACCGCGCTCGCGTCGCGGCTGTCGGCGATGCTGGGCGACGCGCCGATCCTGCCGACCAGCGCGGGGCACGACGCGGGGGTGCTGTCGGCGCAGGTGCCGACGGCGATGCTGTTCGTGCGCAACCCGACCGGGATCTCGCATTCGCCGGCCGAGCACGCCGAGCACGCGGACTGCGCCGCGGGCGTGGACGCGCTGGCCACGGTGCTGCGAGAGCTGACATGACGGTCTATCACGCGGATTACGCGTGGATCGGCGGCGCGCTCGCCCGCGACGTGAGCATCGAGGTGCGGCACGGCCGGTTCACCGCCATGAACCACGGCCGGTCGGGTGACGGGATCGCGCTGCGGGGACTCGTGCTTCCCGGGCTGGCCAACGCCCACTCGCACGCGTTTCACCGCGCGCTGCGCGGGCGCACGCACGGCGAGCGCGGCACGTTCTGGACGTGGCGCAAGCAGATGTACGCCGCGGCCGAGCGCCTCGATCCGGACAGCTTCCTGGCCCTGGCCCGGGCCGTCTTCGCCGAGATGGCGATGGCCGGCTACACCGCGGTCGGCGAGTTCCACTACCTGCACCACGGGCCGGACGGCCACCCCTACGCGGATCCCAACGCCATGGGCCACGCGCTGATCGAGGCCGCCGCCGAGGCCGGCATCCGGCTCACCCTGCTCGACACGCTCTACCTGCAGTCCGGTGTGGACGGCAAGCCGCTCGAGGGCGTGCAGCGCCGCTTCGGCGACGGCGACCTCGACCGCTACTCGGAGCGGGTACGTCAGCTGCGCCCGCACCCGCAGGCCCGCATCGGGGCCGCGCTCCACTCGGTGCGGGCGGTGCCGGCCGAGACGATGGCGGCGTTCGTCGAGCGACACGGCGAGCTGGCGCACATCCACCTCTCCGAACAACGCGCCGAGAACGAGCAGTGCCGGGCGGTGCACGGCTGCACGCCGGCCGAGCTCCTGGACGACTGCGGCTTCTGGCAGGGCGGCAGCACCGCGGTGCACGCGACCCACCTCACCGGCGACGACATCCGGGTCCTCGGCGAGAATCGCAGCTTCGCCTGCTTCTGCCCGACCACCGAGCGCGACCTCGCCGACGGCATCGGCCCGGCCCGCCGGCTCGCCGACGCGGGCGCCCGGCTGTGCCTCGGCACCGACAGCCACGCCGTGATCGACCCCTTCGAGGAGCTGCGCGGCCTCGAGATGAACGAACGGCTCGCCACCGAGCGGCGCGGCCACTTCACCCCGGCCGAACTGGTCGCGGCGGCGGCCGGACACGCGTCGATCGGGTGGGACGACGCCGGCGAGATCGCCGCCGGCAAACGGGCCGACCTGGTCTGCGTGCGCCTCGATTCGGTACGCACCGCGGGCAGCGACCCGGCCGGGGCGATCCTCGCCGCGACCGCCGCCGACGTCACCGACGTGATCGTGGACGGCCGCCAGGTCGTCGCCGGCGGACGGCACACCACGATCGACGTTCCCCGAGCGCTTGCCGAGGCCATCGGATGACCCTTCTCATCGACGACATCGGCGAGCTGCTCACCAACGACGGGCCGCCGCTCACCGGCGCCGCCGTGATCGTCGACGGCGACCGGATCGGCTGGATCGGCCCGGCCGGCCAGGCGCCGGCCGCCGACCGGCGGATCGGCGTCGACGGCGCGGCGGTGCTGCCCGGCTTCGTCGACAGCCACGCCCACCTGGTGTTCGCCGGGGACCGGGCGGCCGAGTTCGCGGCCCGGATGGCGGGCGAGCCGTACACCGGCGGCGGCATCCGGACCACCGTGGCGGCCACCCGCGCCGCGTCCGACGACGAGCTGCGGGCCAAGGCGCGGAAGCTGGTCGCCGAGGCGAGGCGGCAGGGCACCACGACCATCGAGATCAAGAGCGGGTACGGGCTGAGCGTCGACGACGAGGCCCGGTCGCTGCGGATCGCCCGGGAGCTGACCGGGGAGACGACGTTCCTCGGCGCGCACGTGGTGCCGGCCGGGGTCGACCCGGACGCGTACGTCGATCTGGTGCGCGGCCCGATGTTGGCGGCCTGCGCGCCGTACGCGAAATGGGTCGATGTCTTTGTCGAGCGCGGCGCGTTCGACGGTGAGCAGGCGCGGGAGATCCTCGTCGCCGGGGCCAAGCTCGGCCTGGGCCTGCGGGTGCACGCCAATCAGCTGACCGAGGGCCCGGGGGTGCGGCTCGCGGTGGAACTCGGTGCGGCGAGCGCCGACCATTGCACGCATTTGAGCGACTCCGACGTGGACGCCCTGGCCGGCTCGGGCACCGTCGCCACGCTGCTGCCCGGCGCCGAGTTCTCGACGCGGTCGCCCTATCCGGACGCGCGACGGCTGCTCGACGCCGGGGTGACCGTCGCCCTGGCCACCGATTGCAACCCGGGTTCGTCGTACACGTCGTCGATGGCGTTCTGCATCGCTCTCGCCGTACGCGAAATGGGAATGACCCCCACCGAGGCCGTGCGTGCCGCGACCGCCGGCGGAGCCCGCGCGCTGCGCCGCGACGACGTCGGGGTGCTGCGCGCCGGGGCGCGAGCCGACCTGATCGTCCTGGACGCGCCCTCCCACCTGCACCTGGCCTACCGGCCGGGCGTCCCCCTGATCCGCGCAGTTCTGCAAGACGGCCCGTCCAACCACCCCGCCACCACCCCTGACTCGACTGAAGGCCGTCCATGATGATGATCGTCACCGTCCAACCCACCGGCGTCACCCCCGCCGAGGTCAGCGCGGTCGCCCGCGGCGACGCCCGGGTCGAGATCGCCCCGGCCACGATCGAGGCGATGGCCGCCAGCCGGGCCATCGTCGACCGCATCGAGGAGTCCGGCCGGCCGGTCTACGGCGTCACCACCGGCTTCGGCGCGCTGGCCGGCACCTTCGTCGCGCCCGCGCGCCGGGCCGAGCTGCAGCACGCGCTGATCCGCTCGCACGCGGCCGGGATCGGCGCGCCGATGCCGCGCGAGGTGGTGCGGGCCATGATGCTGCTGCGCCTGCGCTCGCTCGCGCTCGGCCATTCCGGCGTGCGGCCGGAGCTCGCGCAGGGCCTGGCCGACCTGCTCAACCACGACATCACGCCGTGGGTGCCGGAGCACGGCTCGCTCGGCGCCTCCGGGGATCTCGCGCCGCTCGCACACTGCGCGCTGGTGCTGCTGGGCGAGGGCTGGGTGGTCGGCAAGGACGGCGAGCGGACGGCCGCGGCCGAGGCGCTGCGCACCGCCGGGCTGGCCCCGCTCGACCTGGCCGCCAAGGAGGGCCTGGCGCTGATCAACGGCACCGACGGCATGCTCGGCATGCTGCTGCTCGCGATCGAGGACGCCCGGCACCTGTTCGCGATGGCCGACGTCACCGCGGCGCTGGCGATCGAGGCGATGCTCGGCTCGGAGCGGCCGTTCCGGCCCGAGCTGCACGAGATCCGGCCGCACCCGGGGCAGGCCGCCTCGGCCGCGAACATCTTCCAGCTGCTGCAGCACTCGGCGATCATGGACTCGCACCGGGACAACCTCGCGCACGCGGTGCAGGACGCGTACTCGATGCGCTGCGCCCCGCAGGTGGCCGGCGCCGCCCGGGACACCCTCGCGTTCGTCGCGACCACCGCCGGGCGGGAGCTGGTCTCGGTCGTGGACAACCCGGTGGTGCTGCCGGGCGGGCAGGTCGAGTCGACCGGCAACTTCCACGGCGAGCCGCTCGCGTTCGCCGCCGACTTCCTGGCGATCGCTGCGGCCGAGGTGGGCTCGATCGCCGAGCGCCGGGTCGACCGGCTGCTCGACGTGACCCGCTCGCGCGACCTGCCGCCGTTCCTCTCGCCGGACGCCGGCGTCAACTCGGGCCTGATGATCGCCCAGTACACGGCGGCCGGGATCGTCGCCGAGAACCGGCGGCTGGCCGTGCCCGCGTCGGCCGACTCGCTGCCGACCAGCGGCATGCAGGAGGACCACGTCTCGATGGGCTGGGCGGCGGCCAAGAAGCTGCGCACGGTGCTGGACAACCTGACCAGCCTGCTGGCGGTCGAGCTGCTCAGCGCGGTGCGCGGGCTTCAGCTGCGGGCGCCGCTCGCCCCGTCGCCGGCCGGGCGGCTGGCGATCGCCGCGGTCGGGCCGTTCGCCGGGTCGCCGGGGCCGGACGTCTTCCTCGCGCCGGTTCTCGAGCAGGCACGCGCGGTCATCGCCGGGCGCGAGCTGCGGGCGGGCATCGAGGCGGAGATCGGGCCGCTGTCGTAGCCCGGCCCGGGTAATTCGGTTCGCGTGCGGGCGCCGCCGGGGCTAGCGTCCCGGCATGTACGTCGTGTCGATGTTCGCCTACCCGTCGGGCGATCTGCACATGGGTCACGCGGAGGCGTACGCGATCGGCGACGCCATCGCGCGATACTGGCGGCTGCGCGGTCATGAGGTGCTGCATCCGATCGGCTGGGACTCGTTCGGGTTGCCGGCCGAGAACGCGGCCATCAAGCGCGGGCTCCACCCGGCCACCTGGACCCGCCAGAACATCGAGACCCAGGCGGAGTCGTTCCGGCGGTACGGCGTCTCGGTCGACTGGCGCACGCGGCTGCACACCAGCGATCCGTCGTACTACCGCTGGACACAGTGGCTGTTCCTGCGGTTCTTCGAGCGCGGGCTGGCCTATCGCGCGCGGGCGGCGGTCAACTGGTGCCCGGCCGACCGGACCGTGCTGGCCAACGAGCAGGTCATCGACGGCCGATGCGAGCGGTGCGGCAACGTCGCGACCTCGCGGTCGCTGACCCAATGGTTCTTCAAGATCACCGCGTACGCCGATCGCCTGCGCACCGACATGGACCAGCTCGCCGCGGGCTGGCCGCCGCACATCCTGACCATGCAGCGCAACTGGATCGCCGGCCTGCACGACTGGCTGATCTCCCGGCAGCGGTACTGGGGCTGCCCGATTCCGATCATCCACTGCGCGTCCTGCGGGCTGGTGCCGGTGCCCGACGATCAGCTGCCGGTCGAGTTGCCGCCCGACGCCATCCCGCTGGCCGGCGCGACCGCGTGGATGGCGGTCGACTGCCCGGCGTGCGGCCGGCCCGCCGCCCGGGAGACCGACACACTGGACACGTTCGTCGACTCCTCGTGGTATTTCCTGCGCTACCCCAACGTGTCCTATCCGGACGGGCCGTTCGATCCGGCGCTGGTGCGCCCGGTGGATCACTACGTGGGCGGCAGCGAGCACGCGGTGTCGCACCTGCTGTACGCGCGCTTCTTCACCAAGGCCCTGCACGACATGGGCCTGCTGGATTTCGCCGAGCCGTTCCGGGCCCTGACGACGCAGGGCCATGTGCTGCTCGATGGCGCCGCGATGAGCAAGTCCAAGGGCAACCTGGTCACGCTGGGCAGCCAGATGGACGAGCACGGCCCGGACGCGGTGCGCGTGGCGATGCTGTTCGCCGGTCCCCCGTCGGCGAACGTCGACTGGGCGGACGTCTCCCCGCGCGGCGCGAAACGCTTCCTGTCGCGGGCACTGTCGCTGACCGCCCGCGTCACCGACGACGCTCCGCCCGCCGGTGCCTCGCCCGCCGGCGCCTCGCCCACTGGCGCCTCGCCCGCTGGCGCCTCGCCCGCCGGCGCCTCGCCCGCCGGCGCAGGTTCGCTGCGGGAGACCTCGCGGCGCCTGCTGCGCGAGATCACCAGGCTGGTCGAGGCCGGCCGGCTGAACGTGGCGCTGGCCCGCACGATGGAGCTGGTCAACGCCGCCCGGGCCGCGCCGCCCGGCGACCCCGCCCTGCGCGAGGCCGTCGAGGCGACGGCGATCGTGTTGTCGCTCTACGCCCCGTACACCGCCGAGGAGATGTGGAGGCGCCTGGGGCACGCACCGAGCGTGGCGCTCGCCCGGTGGCCGGGCTGATCAGCGCGGCAGCTCCTTGGCAATCACCTTGGCCAGCTCGCGGAAAGCCTTGCCGCGGTGGCTGATCGCGTCCTTCTCCGCCGGGTCGAGCTCGGCGTTGGTGCGGATCTGGCCGTCGCCCAGGAAGATCGGGTCGTAGCCGAACCCGCCCTCGCCGCGCCGCGCCCGCAGGATGCGGCCGCGCTGCTTGCCCTCGACGAGGTGCTCGCGACCGTTGGGCAGAACCAGGGCCGCCGCGCACACGAACGCGCCACCCCGATTTTCCTCGGCGACGTCGGAGATCTGCGCCAGCAGCAGGTCGAGGTTGGCCGCGTCGTCGCCGTGCCGGCCGGACCAGCGGGCGCTGAACACCCCGGGCATCCCGTTGAGCGCGTCGATCGCGATGCCCGAGTCGTCGGCCACCGTGGGCAGGCCGGTGCGCCGGGCGCCCTCGCGGGCCTTGATCAGCGCGTTCTCGCCGAAGGTCAGGCCCGTCTCGGGGACGTCGGGATAGTCATCGAAGTCGCCGAGGCCGGCCAGCGCCACCCGCTCGGCGCCGAGCGCCAGGTCGAGGATGCGCTGCAGCTCGGCGAGCTTCTTTTTGTTGGCCGTGGCGAGCAGCAGCCGTGCGCTCATGAGGACAGCGCCTTCTGCTGGGCGGCCGCGAGATCGGCGCAGCCGGCGACGGCCAGGTCGAGCAGGAGATCCATCTGGTCCCGGCGGAACACGCCGTTCTCCCCCGTGCCCTGCACCTCGACGAAATCGCCCTCACCGGTGCAGACCACGTTCATGTCGACCTCGGCGGCGACGTCCTCCAGATACATCAGGTCGAGGCGGGGCTCGCCGTCGATGATGCCGACGCTGACCGCCTGGATCGAGCGGTGCATGACCTTGTCGACCTTGCCGGCCAGGGACTTGCGCTCGGCCAGCCAGCTCACCGCGTCCACCAGCGCCACATAGGCCCCGGTGATGGCGGCCGTGCGGGTGCCGCCGTCGGCCTGGAGCACGTCGCAGTCGAGGACGACCGAATTCTCGCCCAGCGCCTTGAGGTCGATGCAGGCCCGCAGGCTGCGCCCGATCAGGCGGGAGATCTCATGCGTACGCCCGCCGACCCGGCCCTTGATGCTTTCCCGGTCGCCGCGGGTGTTGGTGGCGCGCGGAAGCATCGCGTATTCCGCGGTCACCCAGCCGAGGCCGGAGCCCTTGCGCCAGCGGGGGACGCCCTCGGTGACGCTGGCGGTGCAGAGCACCCGGGTGTTGCCGAACTCGACGAGCACCGAGCCCTCGGGGTGGATGCTCCACTGCCGCGTGAGGGTCACGGGTCGTAGCTGGTCGGCCGCTCGGCCGTCGGGTCGTGCCATGCCCCAAACCTTATTGGTTCGGCGCCGAGCCCGCTCAGCCCGCCCCGCCACCTGTGGATAACCCACCCGGCACCGCCGGATAGCGGCGCCCAGCCCGATCAGCCTGCCCCGCCGCCCGTCGACAACCCGTTCGGCACCGCCGGGCGCAGCACGGCCGACGGTCGCTGCCGCGTGATCGACATGCCGACCGCGGCGGGCTGCGGCGCGGGCGACACCCCGTGCGCGCGCAGGAAGCCGTCCACCGCCTGCTGCCAGCCGAAGCGCTCGGCGCGGGCGCGAGCGGCCGCCCGGCGAGCCGCGGACGGCCGGGCCAGCAGCTCCTGCACCCCGCCGGCGAACGCCTCCGGGGTGCCGGCGACGGCCACGCCCGCGTCGCCGACGACCTCGGGCAGCGCGCTGCTCTCGTTGACCACCACGGGCGTGCCGCAGGCGAGCGCCTCCAGCGCGGCCAGCCCGAACGTCTCCACCGGCCCCGGCGCCACCACCACGTCGGCGCTGGCCAGCAGCGCGGCGACCGCGGAACGGTCGGCGATGTGGCCGGCGAACCGCACCGGCAGCCGCGCGGCGCGGTAGGCCAGCGACGTACGCCGCGTGCCGTCCCCGGCCAGCACCAGCACCGCCGGCACCTTGGCGTTGCGCAGCGCCGCCACCGCGTCCACCGCCAGCTCGGGCCGCTTGGCCGCGGACAGCCGGCTGCAGAACACCACGAGCAGCTCGTCGGGCCGGGCGTACCGCGCCCGCACCGCCGCGTCGGCGTGCCGCGGGTGGAACTCCTCGAGGTCGACGCCGAGCGGCACCTCGACGAGGTTGGGCACGCCCAGGCGGCGGAACTCGGCGGCCGCGAACGCCGTGGTGCAGACGATCGTGTCGAAGTTCTGCGCGGTCCGGAGGTTGAGCCGGTCGGCCAGCGAGTCGCGTTTCGGCATGCCCCAGACGCCGAGCAGGCCGGCCAGGCTCTCGTGCGAGACCATCATCGATCCGACCCCGCGCTGTCGCGCCCACGTGCCCGTCCAGCGCAGGGTGGCCCGGTCGGAGACCTCGATGCGATCCGGCTCGAGCTCGTCGAGCAGCCTGGTCAGCTCGCGGCGGCCGGCCATCACGCGGTAGCCGCCGGTGCGGGGCAGCGGGGAGCTGGGCAGCGTGATGACGCGGCCCTGCGACGTCATCGTGTCGGAGCGCTCACGACCGGGAACGATCAGCACGGCCTCGTGGCCGGCCCGCTGGTATCCCTCGCCGAGCTGGCGCAGTGCCGTTCGTAGGCCGCCGGAATGAGTCGTTACGAAGTTGGCCAGGCGAACGATGCGCATGCAGCAACTCCAAGATCACGATCCGGTGGTGCAACGGTGCAGTCTTCGGCCCCAGCCCCCCGGTTCAGGCCTACAGATCGTACCGGGCGCCGGGGCGAACCACCTCAACCGGGCCCGCGTAGGCGGCCGAGGCCGCATCCACAATAGATGCCTCGGAGAACCACGCAGGTATCAAATGGGTCAGCAATAACCGGCCGACGTCGGCCTTGGTGGCGGCCTCCCCCGCCTCGCCGCCGGTCAGGTGCAGGCCGGGCGGGTTGTCCACGCCGTCGAGGTAGCTGGCCTCGCAGAGGAAGATGTCGGCGCCGGCGGCCAGCCGCAGCAGGGCCTCGCAGGGCGCGGTGTCGGCCGAGTACGCGAGGACGTGGCCGCCGTGCTCGATGCGTACGCCGTAGGTCTCGACGGGATGGTTGACCCGGTCCACCGTGATCGTGAACGGCCCGATCGGAAACGTGCCCGGCTGCAGGCCGTAAAAGGTGTAGACGTCGTCGACCTGCTCGTTGTCGGAACTGTACGCCGCGCCGATGCGCTCGGCCGCGCCCAGCGGCGCGTAGACCGGAATCGGCGGCCGGGCCCCGCCCGGGTCGTACCGGCGAACGATCACATACAGGCAGGCGTCGAGCATGTGGTCGCTGTGCAGGTGGGTCAGGATGATCGCGTCGATCGCGTTCATGTCGGCGGTGTAGCGCTGCAACGCGGACAGCGAGCCGGAACCGAAATCGATCAGCAGACGGAAGCCATCGGCCTCGACCAGATAGGCGGAGCAGGCCGACTCGGGGCCGGGAAAACTGCCGGCACAGCCGAGAACGGTCAGTCGCATGCGGGTCCCTTTGGCTCACACTGGGTCGTCGACGCCCCGCTGGACCGGTCCGTGGCAGAGTCGTCAGACCAGTCAATCACGGTGCGAAGCGTATCCCCCGACCTGCGCACCATGTAAACGTCTGATCGATTTGTCGCTAAATCGACAACGTACATCACACCGCCCGTGACCTCGGTCATTAACGCAATTCCCGTTACGTCCGGTGAGTCGTCTGCGTTGCACAAAGTGAGGACTTCTGGGACGGAACAGACGGAGGCAGCGTGACCACGGTCGAGAAGAGCCGCAGCACGCGGACCGAGGCGGCGGAGATCATGCCGTTCGGTGGCTGGGAGAATACCCCGGCTCCCGCCGGTTTCAGAGGCCGCGAGACGCTTTTCCGCTTTCCGGCGGCCGACGACCCGGCACCGTCTCCGGCGCGCCTTCTGCTGATGGCGCTTTATGCCGCCGCACTCGGACTGGCGGGCGCCGGGGTCGGGGTCCGCGCAATGGTCACGATTTTCGGCGGCACGGCGTTCTGGTACGTCCCGGCACTGTCCCTTTTCGGACTCGCGTCCGTGGCGCTGGTGGTCGGATCGTTCCTGTCGATCCATCGCCCGGTGCTGCCGTGGCTGCTTCTGACCGCGGCCACGGTCCCGCTGGCGATCGACGTGCTGATCGCGGCGCTGTACTAAGCGCCTGGCGCTTACGCCCAGAGCTGGCCCTCGAGGGCCTCTTCCGCGTCGTTGAGGGTGCCGCCGTACGCGCCGGTCGACAGGTACTTCCAGCCGCCGTCGGCGATGACGAACGCGACGTCGGCGCGGCGGCCGTCGCGGACCGCCTCGTGGGCCACGGCCAGCGCCGCGTGCAGGATCGCCCCGCTGGAGAAGCCCGCGAAGATGCCCTCGACCTCGACCAGCTGGCGGGTGCGCAGCACGGCGTCCCGGGTGCCCACCGAGAAGCGGCGGTCCAGCACGGACGCGTCGTACAGCTCGGGCACGTAGCCCTCGTCGATGTTGCGCAGGCCGTACACCAGCTCGCCGTACCGCGGCTCGGCCGCGACCACCTGGATGCCCTCGACCTTCTCCTTGAGGAAGCGCCCGGTGCCCATCAGCGTGCCGGTGGTGCCCAGGCCGGCCACGAAATGCGTGATCGTGGGCAGGTCGTGCAGCAGCTCGGGACCGGTGGTCTCGTAGTGGGCGCGCGCGTTGGCCGGGTTGCCGTACTGGTACAGCATCTTCCAGTCGGGGTGCTCGGCGGCGATCTGCTTGGCGGTGGCGACGGCCTGGTTGGATCCGCCCGCGGCCGGCGAGAAGATGATCTCCGCGCCGTACATCCGGAGCAGCTGGACCCGCTCGGCCGAGACGTTCTCGGGCATCACGCACACGATGCGGTAACCCCGCAGCTTGGCCACCATGGCCAGCGCGATGCCGGTGTTGCCGCTGGTCGGCTCGAGGATCGTGTCGCCCGGGCGCAGATGGCCGGACTCCTCGGCCTCGCGCACCATGAACAGCGCCGGACGGTCCTTGACGCTGCCGGTGGGGTTGCGGTCCTCGAGCTTGGCCCAGAGCCGCACCGGCGGCGCCCCGTCGGGCACCGACGGCGAGAGGCGGGGCAGGCCGACCAGCGGCGTGCCCCCACAGGCGTCCAGCAGGCTCTCGAAGCGAGCCATCGGATTACCGGGAGCTGGCGCCGAGGAGGGCGGCAGCGGCCGCGAAGCCCAGCGCGCCGCCGGCGACCGCGGGCAGGATGGTGATCGAGTCGCCGTCCTTGACCTTGGCGTCGAGCGCGCCGAGGAAGCGCACGTCCTCGTCGTTGATGTAGATGTTGACGAAGCGGTGCAGCCCGCCCTCGGGCGTGATCAGCCGGCCCTTGAGGCCGCTGTGCTTGGCGTCGAGATCGTCGATCAGCGCGGTGAGCGTGTCGCCGGCGCCCTCGACGACCTTCGAGCCGCCGGTGTAGCTGCGCAGAATGGTGGGAACGCGAACTTCGATAGCCATGACGTGAATGCTCCTGGATGAGGGTCGAACAATCGGACGGGGTCTACGACGAAGGTGTCGTCAGCGACACTCGTAGACCACCGACACCGGGCTCTGCCCGAACATGTACGACTGCACCGTGCTCACGCTCACACCTCTACCGTCGCATCCACGATGTTGATCTCTTCCTCGGACACCACGCCGTCCACGATGCGGAACGACCGGATCTCCTCGGACTCCGGATCGCGGGTCGAGACCAGCAGATAATGCGCATTCGGCTCGCCCGCGAACGAGATGTCCGTCCGGGAGGGGTATGCCTCGGTCGCGGTGTGCGAGTGGTAGATGACCACCGGCTCCTCGTCGTTGTCGTCCATCTCGCGCCACACGCGCAGCTGCTCGAGGGAGTCGAACTCGTAGAACGTCATCGACCGGGCGGCGTTGTCCATCGGGATGAGCCGGGTCGGCAGGTCGCTGCCGATCGGGCCGGCGACCACGCCACAGGCCTCGTCGGGGTGGTCCCGGCGGGCGTGGGCGACGATCGCGTCGACGATCGCGCTGTCGATGGTCAGCACGGCGTCAACATTACCGTGCGATTTCGGCGCTCCGCCTATGGCTGTGGCCACAATCAGTCGATCTCGGGCAGCGCGTTCAGCAGGGACTCCTGCAGATAACCGAGATAGGCGTAGACGCTGAGCTGGAAGACCCGGCTCGAGCCCGGATCGCGCACCACGGCCGACTCGAGCTCCTCGCTCAGGTCGGTGTCGGCCTGGATCTCCAGCCGGGTGCCCATGGCCAGCCGGGCGTCGTTGATCGCGCGCAGCCAGGCCTCGGCGGCCTCGACGTCCAGGCGTACCTCGCCCTCGCCCTCGTCGGGCAGGGCCGCCAGGATCGCGCCGGCCTGGTCGATCTTGCCGGTCTTGAGCTCCCCCTCGGTGTAGAGGCGGAACTCGGCGGAGTCGTCGGGACGGTCCGGATAGATGTCCGGGAAGAGCCGCGAGACCACCGGGTCGGTGTGGTCCATGCCGTCGGTCAGCAGCCCGACCACCTCGCCGGCGACCTTGCGCAGCACGCGTACCTCGTCGACCGCGAAGGTGGCCACGCACTGGCTGCCGTTGCGTCGGAACATCTGCCCTCTCCCGCGTTTCAGGCCCGGTCGACCGTCGCCCAGAGACCGTAGCCATGGAGCTGGTTGGCGTCCATCTCCATGCGCTCGCGGGCGCCGGAGGAGACGACTGCCTTGCCCTTGTGGTGCACGTCCAGCATCAGCGCTTCGGCCTTCTCGCGGCTGTAGCCGAAGAGCTTCTGAAAAACCCAGGTCACGTACGACATGAGGTTCACCGGATCGTCCCAGACGACGGTCACCCAGGGGCGATCGTCGGCGGGTGCTTCCTCGATCTCCGGTGCCTCGACGGGAGCGACCTGTGGCAACGCCATGCCCCCCATGTTGCCACCGGATTTGCCGCATCGGTGAACCGGAACGCCGAACCGCAGGTCAGCGCGCACTTCGTAAGGGGCGTCCCCGCGCAATAGGGTGAGGGGGTGAACTCCTTCGCCCCCGCGCTGATGACCGATCAGTACGAGCTGACCATGGTCAGCGCCGCGCTCAAGGACGGCACCGCCGGCCGGCACTGCGTGTTCGAGGTCTTCGCCCGCCGCCTGCCCACCGGCCGCCGCTACGGCGTGGTCGCCGGCAACGGCCGGCTGGCCGAGCTGATCAGGGACTTCCGCTTCACCGAGGAGGACATCGACTTCCTGCGCGGCGCCGGGATCGTCGACGAGAGCACGGCGGCCTGGCTGGCGGCTTATCGATTCAAGGGCAACATCGACGGGTACGCCGAGGGCGAGCTCTTCTTCCCCGGCTCGCCGATCATGACGGTGTCCGGCACCTTCGCCGAGTGTGTCGTGCTCGAGACGCTGATCCTGTCGGTGCTCAACCACGACTGCGCGGTCGCCACGGGCGCGGCCCGCATGGTCACCGCCGCCCGGGGCCGGCCGATCATCGAGATGGGCTCCCGCCGTACGCATGAGGACGCTGCCATCGCGGCAGCCCGCGCCGCTTATCTCGCCGGTTTCGCCTCGACCTCGAACCTTGCCGCCGGCAAGAGATACGGCATCCCCACCACCGGCACCTCGGCGCACGCGTTCACGCTGCTGCACGACGACGAGCCGGCCGCGTTCGCCTCGCAGGTGTCGGCGCTGGGCAAGAACACGACCCTGCTGGTCGACACCTACGACATCGCCCAGGGCATCCGGAACGCGATCGCGGTGGCCGGCCCCGACCTGCGCGCGATCCGGATCGATTCCGGCGACCTCTCGGTGCTGGCTCAGCACTCCCGCGAGCTGCTCGATTCGCTCGGTGCCACCGAAACAAAGATCATCGTTTCGGGTGACATGGACGAGTACGCGATCGCCGCGCTGGCCGCCGAGCCGGTCGACATGTACGGCGCCGGCACCGCGGTGGTCACCGGCTCCGGTGCGCCCACCGCCGGCCTGGTCTACAAGCTGGTCGAGGTCGAGGGCCGCCCGGTGGTCAAGCGCTCGGAGAACAAGGCGACCGTCGGCGGCCGCAAGACCGCCGTCCGCCGGCACAAGCCCACCGGCACCGCCACCGAGGAGATCATCGTCTCCCAGGGCTCGCCCGCGCACGCCGCCAACGACCGCCCGCTCCAGCGCCCGCTGGTCACCGGCGGCGAGGTCGTCGACGGCCCGGCCCTGCACGAGTCGCGAGATCACCTCCGCCAGTGCCTGATCTCGATACCGTGGGAGGGCCTCAAGCTCTCGGCCGGCGACCCGGCCATTCCCGTCACCATCGTCCCGACCGCATAGGGGTGTTCCGTCGTGACCCGAGCGCTGATCATCGTCGACGTGCAGAACGACTTCTGCGAGGGTGGCTCGCTGCCCGTGACCGGGGGCGCGGCCGTGGCGGCCGGCGTCTCGCTGGCGCTGGACCGCGGCGGCGACCGCTGGGACCACGTGGTCGCCACCAAGGACTGGCACATCGATCCCGGTAACCACTTCAGCGATCATCCGGATTACCTCGACACCTGGCCGGCGCACTGCGTCGTCGGCTCCACCGGCGCCGACTTCCATCCCTCGCTGGTCACCGACCGCATCGAGGCGGTCTTCCACAAGGGCGAGCACAAGGCGGCGTACTCGGGCTTCGAAGGTCACGCCGAGGACGGCTCCTCGCTCGCGTCGTGGTTGCGCGAGCGGGACGTGACCGAGGTCGAGGTCGTCGGAATTGCCACAGATCATTGCGTACGGGCGACCGCGCTCGACGCCCGGCGGGAGGGCTTCGAGACGACCGTGCTGCTCAACCTGACCGCCGGCGTGGCGCAGGGCACCACCGACGCGGCTCTCGAGGAGTTCCGTACGGCTTCGGTCGCCACCAGCGGATCGCCCATAGTCGCCTGAAAATGGTCTGACGCGGCCTTTTGGGTGACGCCGCTTTTTGTGACGCCGCTTTCCCGGGCGCCGGTTTTCGCACACTTGCCGGGTTTCGCCCCCGGAAAGTGGTTGGTTTTCTGTCATACCCCCAAGGCAGTATGTCGGGCGGAGGTCAGGAACCACATGTTGCTCAAGCCTTACCGGGAAACGCTCGCCCTGCCGGGGATCAAGTCTCTGCTGGCGGTGGCGACGCTGGCGCGCATACCGATCGCCGCCGGCGCCGTCGTCGTGACCCTGCACGTCGTCACCGATCTCGACCGGGGCTACGGCGCCGCCGGCCTGGTCGGGGCCGCCCTCACCGTGGGCGGCTCGGTGGGCGCGCCCGTGATGGGCCGCCTGATCGACCGGCGCGGCCTGCGCCCGGTGCTCCTGCTCACCACGGTCGCCGAGGTCACCTTCTGGACCGTCGCCCAGGCGCTGCCGTATTGGCCGCTCCTGGTGGTGGCCCTGTTCGGCGGCTTCCTGGCGCTGCCGGCCTTCTCGGTCGCCCGCCAGTCGATCGCCGCGCTCACCCCCGAGGCCCAGCGCCTGCCCGCGTTCGCCCTCGACTCGATCACCACCGAGATCTCGTTCATGGCCGGCCCCGCCCTGGGCGCCTACATCGCCACCGCGCACGGGGGCCGCCCCGCCATGCTCGCGATCGCGGCCGGCATCCTGGTCTCCGGCCTGGGCCTGTGGCTGCTCAACCCGCCGATCCGCGCCGACCACGAGGCGCCCATCGAGGCCGGCGAGCGCATCGCCCGCCGCACCTGGCTGCGCCCTCGCCTGGTGGCTGTCCTGGCCGTGACGCTGGCGGCCACCCTCGTGCTCTCCGGCACCGACGTGACGATCGTGGCGGTGCTGCGGGAGAACGGCGAGCTGTCGTACGCCGGCTTCGTCATGTCCCTGTGGGCCTTCTATTCGCTGCTGGGCGGCTTCGCGTACGGCACGATGCACCGCCGCCTGCCCGCGGTGGTCCTGCTGACGCCCATGGCCGTCCTGACGATGGCCGTCGCCCTGGGCGCCGCCCACTGGTGGCTGCTGGCGGCGCTGCTCATCCCGTGCGGCGCCCTGTGCGCCCCCACCATCACCGCCAGCGCCGACGCGGTGAGCCGCATGACGCCCGCCGCCGCCCGGGGCGAGGCCATGGGCCTGCACAACTCCTCGCTCACGGTCGGCGTCGCCCTGGGCGGCCCGCTGGCCGGCCTGGCCGCCGACACCATCGCGCCGGCCTGGGGCTTCATCGCGGTGGGCGGCGTGGGCACGCTGATCGCCCTCGCCGTGATCCCGGCCGAGCTGCTGCACCGCCGCAGCCGCCTCCAGGAGGCCGCTGGCCTCGCGGTCACCGAGCCGGCACGCCCGGAGCTGGGACTCGCCGAGCCGGCACGCACCCAGCCGGCACGCACCCAGCCGGCACTCACCGAACCGGGCCTCGCCGTGCCCGCGCAGGCCGCTGACGACCGGCCCGTCGCCGACGACCGCTCCTTCGCCGACGGCGCTTTGGAGTCCGGCGCCGCGGGCCCGGCCGAAGTGTTCCCCAGCCCCGCGGGCCGCAGCTGACCCGCACGTCCCGACACCGCCGGCACGGCCCGGCTGCGCCTCTGATCCGGCCGGCCGCTCGCGTGCCGCCGTCGATCCGCTTCGGGGGCCGCCCTCGACCGCGCGCGACCCTCCACCGCAGGCCGTCCGTCGAGCCGGAAGGCGCCCACGCGGGCCGCGTCGCCCTGGTCCGAGCGGCACCCCATGCGGGTGAGCGCCCTCTGCACCCACTTGCCGGGTGAAGGGGTTCCATCGGCGGCCGGAAGGAGGATGTGAGGCATTCTCCGAGTTCTTATACGGTCGTACTTGTACGTTCGTACAAGAAGAGGTGTGGCAGTGGCCTACGTGTATCTGTTCGGCGCCATAGCGGCTGAGGTGCTGGCGACGAGCCTGATGAAGTCGACCGAGGGTTTCACCCGCTTGTGGCCCACGGTCTGGTGCATGGCGGGCTACGCGGTCTCGCTGGCGGCGCTCTCCCAGGCGGTCAAGGGGGTCGAGGTGGGTGTCGCCTACGCCCTGTGGTCGGCCCTCGGCACGGCCGCCATCGTGGCGATCGGCGCGGCTTTCCTGGGCGAGCCCATTACCGTCGTCAAGGTGGCCGGCATCAGCCTGATCATCGCGGGAGTAGTCACCTTGAACCTCGGCGGCACCCATTGACCATCCCGGCCACCACAACGGCCGAAGGCGGCCCGCAGCCCACCACCGGCCCACCGCCCCCCGCGGACGGCCCCATCCAGCCCACCGCCGACTCTTTGCCGCCCGGCGGTCGCGCGCCGGCGGCCGACGCCCAGCCCGCGGCCCGGCGGACCCGCGACCCGGAGGCCCGCCGGGCGGCGCTCGCGGCGGCGACCATCGAGATCATCGCCGAGGCCGGCATCGGGCGCACCACGCACCGGGCCGTGGCCGCTCGGGCGGGGCTGCCGCTGGGGGCGACCACCTACTACTTCCCCACGCTGGACGCGCTGATCGCCGCCGCCCTGCAAAAGGCGGCCGCCGACCAGGAGGCCGACCTCGAGCTCTGGGCCTCCCGCCTGCGCGACGCCCCGGACCTCGCTGTGGCCCTAGTGGAGCTGGTCGACGAGTACATGGCCGACCGCCGCACGGTCCGGATCGAGTTCGAGCTCTGCGTGGCCGCCGCCCGGGACGCGGCGCTGCGCCCGCTGGCCGAAGCCTGGCTGCACGGCCTGCACGAGCTGCTGGTCCCGCACGTGGGCGAGGACGCGGCGCACGACATCTCGGCGCTGCTCGACGGCACCATGCTGCACTTGCTGGTGACCGGCGCTCCGCTGAACGCCCCGGCGCTGACATCGGCGATCCGCGCGCTGGCCGACCGCACCCGATAAGCCAGCGAGCCGCCCCGGAAGGCGGCAGCCGCCTCGGATAGTGGCAGCCGCCCCGGAAGGCGACGGCCGCTGCGACACGGGACCGGGAACGAAGCGGCCCGCCCCCGGGAAGGGAGCGGGCCGCTTGCAGACGAAACCTCAGTGGTCGCTGTCCTCGCGGTACGTCGCGCCGCCGTCGGACTCGGCGGTCAGGACGCGGGCGCCACCCTCGGGCGGGCCGGTCAGCGTCTGCCCGGCGGCGAGCTCCGGGAACTTCGCGTCGAAGGCCGGCCGCTCCGAGCGGATGCGCGGCATCCGGTCGAAGTTGCGCAGCGGCGGCGGGGAGGACGTGGCCCACTCGAGCGAGTTCCCGTGACCCCACGGGTCGTCGACGGTCACGAGCTGGCCGACCTTGTACGACTTCCACACGTTGTAGATGAACGGCAGCGTCGACAGGCCGAGCACGAAGGACCCGATCGTCGAGAACGTGTTCAGGAACGTGAAGCCGTCCGACGGCAGGTAGTCGGCGTAGCGGCGGGGCATGCCCTCGGTGCCCAGCCAGTGCTGCACCAGGAACGTGCCGTGGAAGCCCAGGAACGTCAGCCAGAAGTGAATCTTGCCGAGGCGGTCGTCGAGCATCCGGCCGAACATCTTGGGAAACCAGAAGTAGATGCCGGCGAACACGGCGAACACGATGGTGCCGAACAGCACGTAATGGAAGTGCGCGATCACGAAGTACGAGTCGGAAACGTGGAAGTCGATCGGCGGCGACGCCAGCAGCACCCCGGACAGCCCGCCGAACAGGAACGTCACCATGAACCCGAGCGCGAACATCATCGGCGTCTCAAAGCTGATCTGACCGCGCCACATCGTGCCGATCCACACGAAGAACTTCATCCCGGTCGGCACCGCGATCAAAAACGACAGGAAACTGAAGAACGGCAACAACACCTGGCCGGTGACGAACATGTGGTGCGCCCACACGCTCATCGACAGCGCGGCGATCAGCAGCGTGGCGGCGACCAGGCCCTTGTACCCGAAGACCGGCTTGCGGCTGAAGACCGGGATGACCTCGGTGATGATGCCGAAGAACGGCAGCGCCACGATGTAGACCTCGGGATGGCCGAAGAACCAGAAGAGGTGCTGCCAGAGCATGGGCCCGCCGGTGTTCACGTCGAAGACGTGGGCGCCGAGGATGCGGTCGGCGGCGAGCGCGAACAGCGCGGCCGCCAGGAACGGGAAGACCAGGATCACCAGGAGGCTGGTGACCAGGATGTTCCACGTCATGATCGGCATGCGGAACATGGTCATGCCGGGCGCGCGCAGGGTCAGGATCGTGGTGATCATGTTGACGCCGCCGAGGATGGTGCCCAGACCGC